>JARGGF010000035.1 GCA_029210905.1 Bacteroidales bacterium
TAAAAATAGACCACAACACCTTTGGGGCCATCCGAGCCCGACAAATAGGCCCTGCAACCATGAGTGGCCGCATTGCTGCTCTTGATGCCTGGGATGAGGATCCCCGATTAATATACATAGGTGCCGCTTCAGGAGGGATTTGGAAAAGCAAAAATGCAGGTACCACATTTAAACCAGTATTCGATAAATATACCCAGTCAATTGGTGCCATTTGCATTGATCAGAATAATCCTGATACAGTATGGGTGGGCACTGGAGAACCCTGGACCAGGAATAGTGTATCGGTTGGCGATGGCATCTATAAAACAGTTGATGGTGGCGACAATTGGCAACACCTGGGTTTAAAAGAAACTGAGCGAATAGGTAAAATCGTTATTGACCCTAATAATTCTAATATTGTTTATGTTGCTGCACTAGGACATTTATGGGGACCAAATAAAGAAAGAGGAGTATACAAAACAAAAGATGGAGGAAAAAGCTGGGAAAATATATTGTTTGTTGATGAAAATACGGGTTGTGCTGATTTAGCCATTGACCCTAAAGAACCAAATACAATATATGCAGCTATGTGGCAATTTGGCAGAAAAGCTTATACTTTTAATTCGGGCGGACCAGGTAGTGGTTTGTACAAGTCAACAGATGCAGGTAAAACATGGATAAAACTAAGTACCGATTTGCCTTCAGGAGAATTAGGAAGAATCTGTATTTCCGTATCCCGGGTTGATAATAATATTGTTTATGCAATTGTAGAGTCAAAAAAAACTGCATTGTACCGCTCAAAAAATAAAGGAGAGAACTGGGAAGAAATGAACAGCACCCGTGTAATCAATGAAAGACCTTTCTATTTTGCCATTATACAAGCAGATCCAATTGACACCAATCGCGTTTACAAACCGGGCTTTCGTTTGACAGTAAGTAAAAATGGTGGGAAAAACTTCAGCAGTACAAGCGTTGAAGGCGGAGCCTATCATCCTGATTTACATGCTCTTTATATTGGAAAAAAAGACAACAAACTGCTTTACATAGGAACCGATGGTGGACTATATGTTTCAAGGGACCAAGGAAATACCTGGGCAATGGCAAGAAATCTTCCAATTTCACAGTTTTATCATGTAAGCGTTGATATGCAATCACCTTACTTTGTATATGGTGGCTTGCAGGATAATGGCTCATGGTATGGCCCTTCGCAAAGCCCCGGAGGAATTTCAAATGCAGACTGGAAAAGTGTTGGATTTGGGGATGGGTTTTGTGTACATGCTGATCCTAAAGATAATAATATTGTATTTTGGCAATATCAGGGAGGAAATATCGCAAGGGCATATCTTAAAACAAATGAATTTAAATCTATAAAACCGTATAAATCTGAGAACATTGAAGATTTAAGGTTCAACTGGAATACTCCGGTGGTTTTCAGCACAGATGGAAATAGAATGTATGTAGGCTCGCAATATCTATATATTACTGAAAACAAGGGTGATACATGGACCAGGATTTCACCGGATTTAACAACAGACAATCCTGATAAACAAAAGCAAGAATCTTCAGGTGGCTTAACCATCGACAATTCTACTGCTGAAAACCATTGTACAATCTTTACTATTTCCGAGTCATCAATTGATAAAAACATTATTTGGGTGGGTACAGATGATGGAAATTTACAAGTAACTATGGATGCAGGTAAAAGCTGGACGAATGTCACCCTAAATATTCCAAATCTGCCTAAAAACACATGGTGTTCTTCGGTAGAAGCAGGACACTTTGAAAAAGGAACAGCCTATGCCACTTTTGATGGCCACAGAAACAATGATATGAGTGCTTATGTTTATAAAACAACAGATTTTGGTAAGTCATGGAAATTACTGTCTGACAATAACTTAACGAGCTATTTGCACATAATAAGAGGGGATCTGGTAAACCCGGAGCTCTTATTTCTCGGAACAGAAGCAGGTTTATTTGTTTCAATTGATGGAGGGGAACAATGGTCCCAGTTTAAGGAAAACATCCCATCTGTTTCAATCCGTGATATGGTAATCCATCCGCGTGAACACGATTTAATTCTGGGTTCACATGGTCGGGGTATCTTTATCATTGATGATATCACACCTTTGCGTGAAATAAAGAAAGAACTTCTTGGCGAGGATTTAGTTTTTCTGAAATCAAGAGATTATATCATTGATGATTTAGGTATGGGACAAAGTTTTGAAGGCGACGATGAGTTCTCAGGACCAAATCCTCCTGAGGCAGCTGTAATCACATATTATATGAATAAAAGACATATTTTCGGAGACATGTATGTGGAAATTTACGATGAATTCAGAAAAATGATTCAAAAATTACCTGCAGGAACCAGAAAAGGCATTAATAAAGTCTTGTGGCATGTGAGAAGAAAACCGCCAAGAGTTCCTGCATCGCCACAACTAGCTGGATTTGCCATGCAGGGGCCAACTTATCCTGCCGGAAAATACAAAGTAAAGGTGGTGAAAGGTGACAAAATTTTTGAAAGCGAATTAAATCTTAAATTAAATCCGGAATCTCCACATAATGAGGTGGATAGAATGATTAGGCAAAAGAAACTGAATCAGGCATATGACTTACTAGAGAACCTTGCCTATATTGACAATCAAACAGTAGAAATAAGGGATCAGGCGAAAAAACTAGCAAAAAATGCTTCCAAAAAACTAAAAAACAGCTTGTTAAATCTGTCAAATGAAATGGAAAATCTGCATAAAAAATTGGTAGCAACTAAAGAAGGCAACATTACAGGAGAAGAACAGATTAGAGAAAAATTGGCAAGTTTATATGGATACGTTTTATTTTATAAAGGCAAGCCGACAGATTCGCAAATTAGAGGAATCGAGGCATTGGGAAAAGAGATTAATTTGATCAACGAAAAGCTTCAAAAAATAATAAAAACAGATTTAGAAAAAATAAATCAGGCAATTGTAAAATCAGGTGATGAAGCTATTAGATTGATAAGTAAAGAAGATTATTTAAAAGAAGACCAATAAATGTTGGAAATAAAAAAGAACCTGGAGCATTTCAATGAAGATTCCAGGTTCCGACTTAAATTAAAAAAGGGGATATCCCCCTTTTTTTATGCAATTGCAATTTCTCTTGCGGGTTTCACTTTAGCTTCTTCTTTTTTAGGAATTTCGATATTTAAAATCCCATCCTTATATTCAGCCTTAATGCCCTCTCCATCAGCAGTTTCAGGCAATGTAAAGGAACGTTGAAAGCTTGAAAAGCTAAACTCTTTTCTGGTATAATTTGCTTTTGATTCATCATTGCTTAGTTCCTTCTCAGACTTAACAGTTAAAACATCATTATCTAAATTAATAGAAAAATCTGATTTTGTTAAACCAGGAGCAGCAAATTCAATTTGAAAATTATCTTCGTTTTCGGCAATGTTTACAGCAGGTATATTTGCCCTATTTCTGTAATTATTTAAATTTTCAACAGAGCCAAAAAAATCGTTTAACCAATTTTGAGATACCGGATAATTGTTGTTTACTCGTCTAATTAGTGTCATAATTTTTATCTCCTATTTTTTAATTAATAAATTCATTTTTGTGTTTGGAAATGAATTTTCAATTTATGTACCAAATAGAAAATCAGGAAATTATGACAGATTATTATACATTTAAAGACATTTTGTCGTAATCAACTTGAATTAACCTGCCAATTTGACAGCAAACATTGCAGCCGTTTTCTTTTAACAATTCATGGTTAAACTTACTAAATCTGAAAGACTTAGCAAGTTTAGTTATCAATAATATTGAAACAACTTAAACGACCTTAACGAAGCCATAATAATTATAGGAATAAAAGCCAAATCATATTGCTGCGGAATAAAGAACCAAGATACTAAGGATGAGGCAGTTAAAATACCCGAAACCAAAAAATAATATTTTAGGAAATTAGATTTTGATTTTCTAAATACCAAAAAAGCAATAAAAAAGTGGGTAGGGATAGCCCACAACAGGTTCCAATTATTAACTACAGCTGTATGATCGGTGGCGAACCAAAGCAGAAAAATAATAAGGCCTATAACACCCACAAATAGAAATACTATAAAATCAATAAGTTTGTATGCTTTCTTATTTCTAATTTCAAGAAATGTAATTAGAAATACAAAGATCAAAACCGACCAAAAAACAAAACCAGGTCTTTCAAAAAATGAAATTTTTTCTTCAATTATTTGTTGCTCAAAAAGAGTTTTTGAGGATTTCACAAGGGGCTTATTACTCAATTGAGCGCCAGCAAATGCAACTTTCATATAATCAGGTAAAAACATGCTTTCGTCAAGCGTAGCTTCCCTATCGGCAATTGCCCCTAAAACCAGGTTTATCCCAAATCTAGACCAGGGCTGTGGCTCCAGATAAGGTTTTAGCATCTGCCTGAATGATAGTTGTTTATATGCCCCTTCATCAAACTTTATCCTATTAGTCATTTCTTTTTGAAATACATCGCGGACCCTGGTGGCACAATTATCAAAAAAGAAATCATACAGATAATGCATGTTTTCAGGCAAACGGTTGAATTCCAGAAAATTGAATACTTCTTCTTTTTCATCCTGAGATAAATCAAGCACCTGCTCATACACAGATCGATTCTCATACTGGTATTCATTCAGAAAATCCTGCATGTGATTCACAGCAAGTTGGTAATTGAGCTGTCCCCGAACAAATTTCACATAAAAATTAGGCGTTTTAAAATTAAAAGTACCGTAGTTGTAAACCCAATCAATCCCCTTGTCATAATCTTTTACCCTGATAGCACTATGCCCAAAAACCGAATACAAATCTGTGCCCGGATTACAGGTTAAAAGACTGATTTGTGCATTTTCAGATAACTTTTGTGCATTAAGGCTAACCTGGAATTTGAATGCCAGAAGTGCTAATAGCAAGATGCTGATTTTCAGTGTCTTCATTTATTAAATTTAAAAAGTTTTGTATGCAAAATAACAAAAAAAAGCGATCCCTAGATGGAATCGCTTAAAATTTCTTAATAAAATCTTTCAGATTTCGAAAATCCGGAAGATCAATTAATACTAAAGATTGTGTTTTGCCATAAAATCACCTAGAACCATTTCAAGGTTAGGTTCGCCAATTTCTTGTAAATCATAATAAACACGAGTAGTAGGTTTATTAATTTTCACAATTCTGCTTAAGTCAATTGGGGTGCCAATAATAACTGAATCACAATCAACGCTATTAATGGTTTTTTCTAAATCCTGTAATTGTTCTTTGCTATATCCCATTGCAGGAAGTAATACACCAATATTTGGATAAATCTGGAATGTTTCGGCCAATTTGCCAACTGCTGATGAACGAGGATCAACTATTTTAGAAGCACCATACTTTTGAGCTGCAATAGTACCAGCACCTAACTTCATTTCACCATGAGTTAAAGTTGGTCCGTCTTCAACAACCAATACCCGCTTTCCTTTAATAACAGCAGGATTGTCAACTTTAATTGGAGAAGCTCCATCAACCACAATTGCATTTGGGTTAACCTCAGCAATACTTTCTCTAACTGTCTGGATACCTTCAGGACTAGCAGAATCCATTTTGTTGATAACAATAACATCAGCTAATCTCATATTAACTTCACCTGGATAGTAGCTTAATTCATGTCCCGGACGGTGTGGATCGGCAACTGTAATGGTTAAATCAGGTTTGTAAAATGAGAAATCATTATTTCCACCATCCCAAAGTATCACATCACAACCATCAGGATCTTTTTCAGCCTGACGAAGAATTGCTTCATAATCAACGCCTGCATAAATTACGTTACCGCGTACAACATGTGGTTCGTACTCCTCCATCTCTTCAATAGTGCATTTATGCTTCTCTAAATCAGCTACTTCAGCAAATCGCTGAACTTTCTGAGCCACTAAATCTCCGTAAGGCATGGGGTGACGAACTGCCACAACTTTAAGTCCTTTGGCCATTAAGTACTCAATAACTTTTCTTGACGTCTGGCTTTTACCGCAACCTGTACGAGTTGCAACAACAGCAACAACAGGTTTGGTACTTTTAACCATGGTATCATTAGGACCTAACAAGTTAAAATTTGCACCTGCAGCATTAACCAAAGCGCCAATGCGCATTACTCTTTCATAAGGTACATCGCTGTATGAGAAAGTACAATCGTCAATGTTTTTTTCCTTAATTAGTTTACCTAATTCTTCCTCTGCAACAATAGGAATCCCAGCTGGATATAATTCGCCAGCTAATTCGGCAGGATATTTTCTTCCGTCGATATCAGGAATCTGCGCAGCAGTAAATGCAACAACATTGTATTGAGCATTGTTGCGATAATAAGTGTTAAAATTGTGGAAATCCCTTCCAGCAGCACCAATAATAATTACGTTTTTCTTTTCCATTTTTAAAAATTTAATAACAAATCAATTAATAGAAGTATACAAATATACATCATAAATTCGGGTGTTTCAAAGTAAAAATTATATGTTAAGAAAAATGTTTTTAAAGGCATAAACATGACAAAATCATTGGTATTTTCCAATATTTTTTTGTATCTGCGCAAATTACTTCCCACTGGTTAAAATTATTCTAAGTACTTTTGGCCGCAAGAGAATGAACATTTAAATAAGGAAATGAATTTTTTAGCCCATTTATATTTGTCCGGAAATGATAACGATATTTTAATTGGTAATTTTATTGCTGATTCAGTAAAAGGTAAAGCTTATCAGATCTATCGCCCCAAAATACAACAAGGGATAATATTACACAGGAAAATAGATGAATTAACTGATAATCATATAATTACAAAGGATTTGGCGAGTTTATTTAAACCCGGTTATCAAAAATACTCGGGGATAGTAATTGATATTTTTTACGACCATTTTCTTAGCAAAAACTGGAATAAATTCTCTGACGTTAAGCTTGAAGACTTTATTAAAAGATGCCATAAAGTGCTTCTTAAAAACATAACTATTCTTCCACCAAAAGTACAAGGTTTTTTACCTATTATGGTGGCTACAAACAGGTTGTTAAGTTATTCTAAATTAGAGGGTTTAAAAATTTCACTGGAGCGGATGGCAAAATATACCAGCCTGCCAGAGGCCAGCATATTTGCCATAAAAACATTAAAAGTTAATTATGATTATTTTAACGAAAGTTTTCTTAGCTTCTTTGCAGATATTATCCAATCAGTAGAAGTTGAATATAAAGCAATTGCAGAACTATTTACTGATTAATTGATACTAACAGCATATAATATTCCATCAGAATTACCAAAATAAATAATGTCATCATCAATTACCGGAGTGCATAATATCGAACCCAATGAATGGATTTTTTCTTCAGATTTTAGATAATCTTTTCCATACAATTCAAAATCGGCTCTAAATTCATCCTTTTCATTGTAGACAGAATAATAATTCTTGATACTTGCAGCTGTATTAAACGACCATTTAGTTTCACCAGTCTGAAAATCAACACCGTAAACTATACCATTAAAACATCCAAAATAAATAAGGCCATTATGTTCTATTGCAGAGCCATAAACCCTCATGTTTAATTGTTTTTCCCATTTCATGAACCCTGTTTTTTTATCCTGACAATAAAATTTATGGCCATCAGAAAGGCCATAATATAAGTTACCTTTGAATTCGAGAGGTGTAGCAATAATCCAACCATGCAATTCTTTCATATTCCACATCCCATTACCAGTTTTGGCATTTAATGCATAAATATTAAAATCACGGGTACCAAAGTATACAATGCTGTCATTTATTAATGCCTCTTTTTGTACTTCTCCTTTCGGAAAGTAGGTATCTCCGATTGTATTATATTTCCAGATTAGTTTTCCATCCATAGCATTTAATGCATAAAAATAACCATCAAACCCACCGATATAAATAGTTCCATTAAAAAAGGCTGGCGAAGCATGAACTATGCCATCTGTCCGGAAGCTCCATTTTAAAGCCCCGGTGCTGGCATTAATAGCATATACATTACTATCTCCGCAAGCCCAATAAAGTGTTTGGTTCACAAGCACAGGAGATGAGCGATAATAGTCCCATAAATCATATTGCTTTTCACCACCAGATTTGAAAGCAAACTTTTGCTTACCTGTGTTTTTATCCAATGCATACAGCAATCCATCATCGCTGCTAAAGTATATATTTTCATCAGAAATGGCTGGTGATGAGTAGATTGCCCCACCTGATGCAAATTTCCAGCTTAGTTTTCCATCCTTTTTATTCAGAGCATAAAAATAACTATCACCACTACCGAAATATAAATAGTCCTTATCTATTAATGGTGAAGAATAAATTCTACCCTTAGTTTTAAATTCCCAAAGGGACTTATTCTGTGAAAATGATGAATTAATAGTTGCAAAAAATATAAGTAAAAAAACGGTCTTTTTCATATTACTTAATTTGAGGGTTAAAATATTACATATGATTGGAAAGTGGCAAAAAACCCTATCTTATTTTTGTCAGTTATAACTGAAAAAAATACCATCATACTTGAAACCAGGAGGTAAAGTATTCAGCTATAAGCCTTTATTTTACTGCACAAAAATTGTATGAAAAATCAGAAATTATCCATTCTTGTTGTATCAAGTCGCAAGAGGATAAACAGCAGAATGGTAAAAGACCAAAGAGAAGACCCTCCATAACTAAAAAATGGCAAGGGAATTCCAATAACTGGTGTAAGTCCAATAGTCATTCCTACATTAACTGCAACATGGAAAAAGAGAATTGATGCTACACAATAGCCATATATACGATTCATCTTAGAACGTTGCCTTTCAGCTAATACAACAATTCTAATGAGCAAGGCCCCAAACAAAATCAGAACCATTGAGGTGCCCAGAAATCCCCACTCCTCACCTACTGTGCAATAAATAAAGTCTGTATCCTGCTCAGGTACAAAATCAAATTTTGTTTGTGTTCCCTGTAAAAATCCTTTGCCTGAAAATCCTCCCGAACCAATTGCTATTTTTGATTGGTTAATATTATATCCAACACCTTTTGGATCGTCTTCAAGGCCCAGAACCACATTTATTCTTGTTCGCTGATGTTTTTCGAGTACGTTGTTAAAAATGTATTCAACAGAAAAAGTAAAAGCCATTGCCGCTACCAAAACTGCAGCAATAAGCCAATAATGTTTAATTCTTTTCACAAAGGCAGGATAGGCCAATATAACAAGAGAGACCAATATACCAGTAACCAGGATTTTTAATTTATCGTAGTGAAAAAAGTAACCATTAATTACCAGCAACAAGACTAACAGGACAAGCATGACAATGCCAATCATGGTCATTCGTATATTCCTATACATAAAATGGAATACAAGAATAGCCAGGATAGGGAGCACAAAAAAAACTGCATATAAACTTGCCAATAACGAACCTATAAATAACAAGATAAAAATAAACCCCAAAATTAGATACCATGGAGAAAGACCTTCGCGGTATAAAACAATTACAAAGGCTATATAAACAAGAGCAGAACCGGTGTCATTTTGTAAAATGATCAATGCCGCCGGTAAAAAAATTAAAGCTGCCACCTTTATCAAATCAGTCATCCGGTTTATCCGAAAATCGTGAACACTCATAAACCTTGAAACTGCCAAAGCTGTTGCAACCTTAGTAAACTCAGCCGGCTGAAGACGGATGCCCCCAAACTCAAACCATGATCGTGCGCCATTTACCTCTTTGCCAAAAAGAAGCACAGCCACTAAAAGTAATAATGCAAAAATAAAAATAGGATAAGAAAGAAACTCGTATGCCCTGGCATCGATAATAAAAATAATGATAATTAAGAGGATCGATATACTAATCCATAAAAACTGTTTTCCATATCTTTGAGATATATCAAAAATAACCCCATAATCTTCATTGTAGACAGCTGCATAGATATTAATCCAGCCAAAAATAACGAGTAAAGAATATATTAAAATAATTCCCCAATCAACTCGCTTAAATATGCCTGATGAGCGTTCCACTTATTCGATATTTAATTTTGTATTTATAATTCGTTCTTCTACATATGGCCTTGATATTGAATCTGTTAAATATTTCTCTATCAGTAAGCTAGCAATTGGAGCCGCATAGGTTGACCCAAAACCGGCATTCTCAACAAAAACCAATAGTGCAATTTTTGGATTCTCTTTAGGTGCAAATGCCATGAAAATAGAATGATCTTCGCCATGTGGGTTCTCAGCAGTGCCTGTTTTCCCACATATATCAATCCCCTGAAAATATGCACTCCGGGCAGTACCGGATTGTACAACTAATTCCATACCGTCAATAACGGGTTCAAAATATTCTTTATTAATATTTACTTTATGTTTTTGATAAAACCTCTTATCAATGCTGTCATTCTGATTAATTGCCTTTACAATATGGGGGATGTAGTAATACCCCCTGTTAGCAATTATGGCGCAAACATTGGCCATCTGTAGTGGAGTAACTCCAAGTTCTCCTTGCCCAATAGCCATAGAAACAAATTGTAAAGGTCTCCATTCTCTACCTTGAAATCTTTTATCGTAAAACTCTTTAGTGAATAAAATTCCTTTCACTTCGTTAGAAAGATCTGTGTTTAGCTTCCGCCCTATTCCAAAAGAAAGAAGATGGTTCCTCCAATTTTCATAAGCATGGCTGATAGAATCAAATTTATTGTCCCGCAATATTCGCATAAGTACCTGAGAATAATAAGCATTGCAGGAACCCTGAATAGAATAGATAAAATTAACCGACCCTCCATGATGACATTTCTGATAAAAGCTTCCAACCCGGAAGCCACCATTGCAGGGTAACACTGTTTTTGTAGTAATTACGCCTTCCTGCAAACCTATCAAAGCATTAATTGTTTTAAAGGTAGATCCTGGTGGATACATTGCCCCTATAGCTCTGTTAAACAGCGGCTTATCTGCATCCAAAGACAGTTTCCTGTAATTTTTTGTTCTTTGTTTCCCTACCAACAATCCAGGATCATAAGACGGGCTGGCAACCAAGGCAAGTATCTCGCCTGAATTTGGCTCAATGGCAACTAATCCGCCTTTTTTGTTTGCCAACAATTTCTCTCCATAGGATTGCAAATCAGCATCTATAGACGTTATCAGATTTGAACCTACAATGGCTATTGTATCAAATTTGCCATCTTTATAACTCCCTTTCAACCGATTGTGAACATCAACCATTTGGATTTTAAGTCCTTTTTTACCACGTAAAAACTCCTCATATGATTTTTCGATTCCGCTAATACCTATATAATCACCAGATGCATAATAAGGATTATTGTTTACAATACTTGTGTCTACTTCACCCACATAACCCAGCAAATTAGCAGCTATTGGGCTTGAATAAGAGCGAATAGTCCTTGCCTGTGTATAAAATCCCTGAAATTTATAAAGGTTTTCCTGAAGTAATGAAAATTTTTTAAAGTCTAGTAGCTGGATAATAATACTTGGTTTGTAGCTCGAATATCTTTTTGCTTCTCTCATTTTTTGAATGAGTTCTTCCTTTTTTATATCAACCAGCTGACAAAAAAGTAGTGTGTCGAAAGCTTTTATTTCATTAGGAACAATTACTACATCAAATACAGATTGATTAAAAACTAAAAGTTTTCCGTTTCTGTCAAAAATTAAACCACGGGTGGGATATTGAATAATATGTCTGAATACGTTGTTTTCTGCAGAAAGCTTATAGCTTGTATCTACAACCTGCAAAAGGAACAAGCGTATCATATATATTAAAAGTACCAGTATAAAAAGTCCGGTAATAATAAATCTTCTATTTGAATTGATGTTTTCCACTCTTATTATCTTATTTTTTATAGATAAAGAACTGACTAACAATTATTAAGAGCAAAGAAAAAAAGGTGCCAACCAGCACTTTCAGCAGCATGAAACCGAACTGTGCAAAGGTGAAATTTTCAAGAAAATAGTATAAAAGCTGGTGACTAAAGACAAGGCCGGAAGCATATTTTATAAACCAATTCATTCCCATATAATGAATACGAGGGAATGTGCCAACTTCATAACCATCCCTTGGTGAAAGCGATCTTAAAATTATAGGCCGAAGAAAAGCCGTAAATACAGATGCTGCTGTATTTAATCCAATCGTATCAGAAAAAATATCAATTATTAAACCAATGCTGAATGCCAAAACCAAAACCAACCAGCCAGGGGTTTCAAAGGGTAACAATAATATATATAAAATAAAAAAAGCTGGTACAATACCCAAACCCAGTATGCCAATATTATTAAAAACCAATATCTGGAGCATTACCAGGATTATAAACCGAAGTATATTTCTTGTTAAAATATTAATATTCATCTTCAGCTATATTTTCAAGAAGAATCTGTTCTCTTCTGTTTTTATTATTAACTACATAAACATTGGATAAACTTTTAAAGTCGGTGGTAAGTTTCACATCTAAATCATAAAAATTGGTACTTTCATTTTTTTCAAATTTTGATATTGTACCAATTAGAATATTTTCTGGAAAAATTGCCGAATATCCACTTGAAACAACAGTATCTCCAACAGATAAGTCAAGATGATTCGGAATTTCTGATAGAGTTACGGAGCGGTAATCTTCACCATCCCATTGAATGGAGCCAAAAAAATTGTTTTTCTTTATTTTTGCACTAAATCCTAACCGATTGTTCAATATAGAGATGACCAGAGCATAATGATTAGAAGTGGTAACCACTATCCCCACCATGCCATTTGGTCCAATAACCCCAAAATCTTTTTCTACCCCGTCTTTTGCTCCTTTATCAATAGTAATAAAATTTTTATCTTTAGTAACCGTATTTTTGATCACTCTGGCTCCAAGATATTCATATCTAAATGAAGATGAAGTGTCTGTAACAAACATTTGATTCGGACGCAATGAAGTTTTTATAGCTTCAAGTTGAGACTTCAGTTTGATATTTTCATTCCTCAGTAATTCATTTTCGGAGGTTAAGGAAAAATATGAAGTCCAATTATTAACCTTGCTGTTTAAATATCCTGATATAGAATTAGCAGAACTAAAAAAAGCATTCTTTTTTTCTACATCGGA
>JARGGF010000360.1 GCA_029210905.1 Bacteroidales bacterium
ATAATTCATTAATATATCGAGATTTGCTGGTGAGGTAAAAATTTCCTGTTGCATAAAATATTTAAAACGGGGCTGCAGTGCAATATCAGAAATATTTAACCTGGAGCGTTTTAAGTTTGGCTTGTGCTCACTTTCTTCTTCTACTGAAAAAACAGTATAATCGTTGTGTGTAAAATAAACAGCTTCGCCTTCGGTAAGGGGAATCAGGAATCTTGTTTTTGAAAGTACTGAGGTTAGATCTGAACTTACCACAATAAATTCGCCATTAACATCTTTGCCTTTGCCTGCATAAAGTGATGACCCTGATTTAATAGCAAATACACCCGGAATATCAGGAGCTGAAACACAGGCAGCATAGGAACCAATTGCTTTTTGTTCAGCTTTTCTGATGGCTTGCTTAAAAAATTCAATTTTTTGCTCAACTAAAAGGTTTTTATGATTTTGCAAAAGTTTGGCATAATAATGTTCAATAAGATGTACCAGCATTTCACCGTCATTGTCAGAAACCACCTGGTGACCATTCTCCAGCAAAAACTCTTTTAAAGTATCTGTATTTGAAATATTTCCATTGTGGGCCCCAATGATGTGGGTATGACATTGTACTTCGTGTGGTTGAGCATTTTCATCAGTAACCGAACCATAGGTTGCCCAGCGTACCTGACCTATAAACTTTTTGCCCTGGCGTTTTCCAACTTCTAATTCTTCAGTAACTACAGAAGGAGCTCCCACTTTTTTCATTAAAACGATGTCGCCATTCTCAGACAAAAAGGAAGCTCCAGTGCTGTCATAACCACGATATTCTAACTTTTTTAATAAAAAGCAGGCTTCATTTCCAAGATTTTTGTTATCATTTTCATATACTATCGAAACTACACCACACATATATTGAGTTTTTTAATTAGTTTATTTTTTTGAAATCGCAATTAAATGCTTCATTGTCCTGAAATAAAGAGCATTGTCACTTATTGCCGGGGTGGTCATAAAAATATCACCTAAAGGACACGTATTCAATAATTTATATTCTTTACCAGCTTTAACTATATACACCCAACCTTCATCATCAACTACATAAATTTTACCATCAGATGCTATAGGACAAGCTGTAAAGCTCATACCCATTTTTAAGGTTTCTTTGTAAATTTCTTCACCGGATTTTGCGTTATAACATGTAATGCTGCCATTCCAGCGAACATTGTATAAATAATCACCATAGAGAAGCATCGTTTGCATATAAGCACCGCCCCTTGGAATGCTCCATTTTATATATTCATTTGTTGTTTGGTCTTCTTTTAGCGTTAAATCTCCTTTTGCAGAGGTTTTTACTGCCAGAATAGGAGAACTTTTACCATGTGCACTGTTAAAGTAGATCAAATTATTTCCTAAAATTGGTGTTGGTATTTGAATATCGCCACCACCTGACATCCTCCAGATTTCTTCGCCAGTGTTAAAATCATAGGCGCCACGATGTTTGTAACCATTTAAAACTACCCTGGTTTTTTCTCCATCTTTGTAGATATTGGGGGTGCACCAACCCGGATATTCATCTCTTTCCTTTTTCCATAGTTCCTTACCAGTCTTTTCATCATATGCTGCGACAAATGAATTTTCCAGAACATCACATTGAATAATTACCACTCCATTATGAATAATAGGGCAACTGGCAAATTCCCATTCTGCTGATGGAACTGCAAAAAACACCGATTTCAGTTTACCAAATTTTTTGTCCCATTGTAAATTTCCAGCCATATCATAACAGTACAAACCCTCTGAACCAAAAAATGTTACTACATAATTTCCATCAGTAGCTACAGTTGAATTTGCATGAGATGATTTTGGATGGCGTTTAACCATAGGAATACCCTTGCAAGAAGTCTTTTCCCAGATTTTTTCACCGTTATTTTTATCAAAACAATAAAGTTTCCATTCATGTTCTGATTCATCCGGAATGGATTCAATGCTGCCGTATAGGCCAATTTTATAGGCACCTGTATCTGCCTTACTTATTGCGGTGGTAATAAAAAGTTTATCTCCCCAGATTACCGGGCTTGAAAGCCCCATCCCGGGAATATCAATTTTCCATTTAACGTTCTTATTCTCAGGGACATTCCATGTGTCTGGCAAATTTGCATTATCAAGGATTCCATTTGCATAATAACCTCTGTATGAAGGCCATTGACGTTCGGGTAAAAGCTTTTGCGCTTTGATAGTGTTATGGTTTAACAAAGCAAAAAATAAAATCAATATAAAAACGCTCTTGTTCATAATTTGTGATTAGGTTTAAATTTATCAGGTAAAATTAACCTAAATTTATTCAAATAGCCAGTTAATTTTTGCGATTTTTAGTTCAATTCCTGTAATCATTTTTTGCGAACTCTCTTTCTTGAAGCTACTTTATTTTCATCCACATAACTATCAAGTGTAGTAAATTTTGTTTCAGCAAAAAGTTTTTCAAAACTAGCTGATGATTCGAGCACAACGGCTAGTTTAAGTAAGCTTGCAAGCGATATTTCAGCCTTTTGCTCAAATCGTTTTAAGCTGGAAAGTGCTACTCCAGAGCGTTGCGAAAGCTCCTCCTGTGTGAAGTTATGAGAAATTCTGGTTTTTTTGAAATTTTCCGCAATCCTTGCTGCCAACATTTTTGGATTGTATTGGTTTAGGAGAAGGTCTATATCGGTCATTATATTGTTCTTTAAGTGCTTAAAATGACAATAAAGAACAATATATGAATTATTAACCTATAAAACAAGTTGAAGCGGGTTTTAATTTTAAATCCTACTTTGGATTTATTCCACTTATTCTCTCCTTAATGCCTTAATCGGAATTGATTTTAACGCATATTTGGTTGGAAAATAAATCCAGGTCAATCCACTGATTAGAACCACGATAATAATTATAAACACAAAACTGCCCGGAATTTCAAACGACGGCGACAGAATGCTGGGTAAAATTCCAATAATTGCTGATAGCAAACCCATTACAATACCTACCAATAATAAGAACAGGTTTTCTTTAAATACAAGTTTAAATAATTGAATTCTGGTAAATCCAAGGGCGGTCATTAAGGCAAGTTCTGATTTTCGCTCGATCATATTACGTAGTAAAACGATACCCAGGCCAATGGTGCCAATTAGAACGCCCAGACCTCCAAGTGCCATAAATACAGCGAGGTAAGTATTTGTAACTGAGTTAAATTCGGCCAGTCTTTCGGAGGCTTTGTTTATTTCAATTCCGTAATCTGTAAAACGGTTTGTTAAATAGTTGGAAATTTTTTCCTGATCGGCAGAAGTAGCATCAATTAACATTACTTTTGAGCCACTTACAGAAGGAAAATTTTGAACAAATAAACTGTCTGCTATCAACAGGTTTCCCTGGAAAATGGAGTTATTTAATCCACCAATAATCAGCAAATTAATCTCTTTTCCATCTTCATTTAAATAGGTAAGGGTATCGCCTACAGCTTTTTTCAAACCCCAGGTTAATACAGTTTGATCAGCCACGGCAGGTATTAGGTTTTGTTCACGTATTTCATTAAGGCTAAGCCACGGATTTTCCTTGTTGACACCTTCCAGTAGATTAGAAAATGAGAATGAATTTCGTTTATTAAATTCAGATGCATCAATCCCTAATATTCTTGGTTTTTGCACCTGGTTCAAATTCAGGCAACTGGCATCATTGCCATCTAAACTATGAAACTGCATGAAATTAGTTTCCTGCGGCAAATCATTTTTGTCAATTCCCAGCTTTTCTCTTCCACTTTGTGAGTTTAAATTATTCAATATTGGCAAACTTGTTTCTGCCCAAAATAAATACCCTCCGGTACCTGAAGAATTCTGATTATCTTCACCATAGAACGTTTTGCGGTTTGCGCCCGTAATAAGGATAACATAGGCACCCAGGGCCAGTAAAACTATAGTTGTTATACTTCTTGATTTATTCCTTCCGGCATTTTTTAAGGATAAAGTATTGATATTTAATACATTGGTTTTCTTTTCCTTTTTGTTGAAATAGAGATTAACTAAAGCGGTGCTCCCTAAAAGAAATAGGGCGCCAGCAGAAAGAAAAAGGCTTGAATTGTTATCTACCGAAGTGGCAAAAGAATATACCAGCAGAGCCAACATTGACAGATAAGAAAAAACGACAATTATTTGGCTAAAAAGCTTGTTTTGACCTTTTGTATATGAATTGGTTAAGTGATTTTTGACTAATTGAGCTATCGGATGTTTAAATTTTGCTCTACTCACCAGATAAATGGAAAGCAGAGAGATTAAAGTTCCTGAAGAAGCCCCAATGATCATAGTTGTAGGTTTAAGATAAACAGTTATCATGTTGGTTCTTACCACATCGTACCAGACTGAGTTTAATCCGGCCATTACTGCGTAATTGTATACAATGCCTGCAAAAGCACCTAAAATACCTCCCAAAACCGCAATAACTAACGATTCTCCCAATCTTATCTTTAGTATTAATTTGGAGTTAAAACCCAATGCAGCCAAAACACCTGTTTCTTTTGACCTTGAGGCTGTGTTCAAAGAATGTAGGAGTAGAGTTAACAGAATTCCGGCAACAATTACGAAAAAACTTAAACTGAGGAATAACTCTCCAAAGTCAACTGCATTTTTGGTAGCAGCAACACCCTGTTCATAAACGTTTTGTACAATTAAATTAAAATCTACTGGTCGAAGTGTTGCAATCAGTTCTTCTTTCAGGTTTGATGGTGCTATTTGTGCAGAATCGAATCGTAACGCAGTTAAGTTACCAAATTGATTTTGCCACATTTTTTGTCCGGAACTAATTGAAATGTATGCCTTTGGAGTTCCTTTATAAATATTCCAGTAATCTTCATCTTTGTCCCTGATTTTATCCAAATCAATGGGTACACCGGTTTCCCAGTCTCTGCATTGTCCGGCATCGGATAGACCCGGGAAAGCCGGCATCAAAGTTTTTAGTGAATTAGTGTTTTCAATTGGTATAATTTCTTTTACCAGGAATGATTTGTTTTCTTCCTTTAGTTTGCGAAAAGGTCCAATAATGAAGTACGAAAGATTAAGAGAATCGCCTTGCTTTGCCTCTAAATCACCTGCTAACCAGCTATTTATGACTATTTCATTGTCTTTTAAATCATCCGGAATAAATGGAGGATTTACAGCAGCCACAAAGGAATAGGGTGTTTCCTTTTCATTTAAACTTATGGAATTAACAAGGTAGGAAAGAACAGGATTTGATTTTATTTTTAAGGTATCTATAGCTTTTTCAATTTTTTGTTCAATAAAAATTCTGTCCGAAACTAGCTCATAAGTTCCTTTATTATTTATTTTGTTAATTTTTAAGCTGGCATCTTCAATTTGCCAAAGGTCTTTAATTGCATTATTAAAATTCTTATTATCAATATTTTGATTTGACTTATCTGAAAAGAGCAAGAGGTTACTCAAACCTTCCAATTCCATTTTTTTTGCCAGAATACTTCTTGAAACAAAAACATTGTATGGTGCTTTCTGGTCGCTTTTAATGCTAAACCGGCCTAATTCATTTTCGTTTAGAATGCCTTTCACTTTTACCCGAATAGAAACCGAAGGTTGCTCTTGCGAAGCAAAAGGTGCATTTAACGGGATAACTTCTGCATTTTCGATACGAAGTAAAAATTCGTTGTCAGTTGTTAAATTTAATTTTCGGGCAAGATTCTCACTTATAAATGCTTCATTATCTGATAATTCTGTTTGCTTTTTTTCTGA
>JARGGF010000361.1 GCA_029210905.1 Bacteroidales bacterium
ATATGGTACATTTCAACCGATCCCAAAAAGCAAGGCTGGCACGATTTAATAGCAGGCACCTATGTTATAAATCAGAAAACAAACTTTAAAACAAAAAAATGAAAACAATAAAAATTATAACAGTACTATTACTCTGCCTTATTTATGCATCTGGATTTTCTCAAGATGAAAAGATTACAATGCATGCAAAAAAATTTGAAATTGATGTTGCTAATCCTGCCAACGCCAGGTTAAAATGAATAAACATGGCTGGTGATATTGAAATAAATGCAGGTAATTCGAATAAAATAATAATTGAAGCAAACGGAATTGAACCCATACCCGAAAGAGCAGAGGGTTTAAAAAGAGTGGGTGCCGGAGGTGAAGATAATACGGGCGTAGGACTCAGTTTAACAAAAAATGACAATGAAATTCAACTTTACGGTGCTGTTTCTATGCATTCTAATATTAATTACAAAATCACCATACCGAAAAGCCTTAAAATTTATATTGAATTAGGTATTTTTAATCATGGCGATATAGATATTTCAGGTATAAGTTCTGATATTGAACTGGATGTTAAAAACTCTGATATAAAAATGAAAGATATTACCGGACCAACCGTAATAAGCAGCCTGAGTGGCAATATCAATCTGTCTTTCTCAAATGTGAACCAATCAAGCCCATTTTCGATAAAAGCAATTAGTGGGGATATTGACTTGAGCTTACCCGCAAATACCCGGGCAGATCTTGAACTTAGCAGCATGAGTGGTGGTATCTATACAAATTTTGAATTCCAGAATTCTGATAAAAACGCAGGAGATTTAAATTACATTGGCGGAGGCTCAAAAGTTCGCAGTAAAATTAATGGAGGAGGCGTAAAAATTACGGTATCAGCCATCAGTGGAAACATTTATTTCAGGAAGAAAAAATAGCTTCAATTTCTATTGAGATACTTTGACCGGCATGTTAAAAAAACACCGGCCAGTCAAAGTACACCCTTAATCCAATTTACAAATAGAGGTTTATAAACCTGATATTCTATTACTTAGAAGTATTTTAAGTTAAAAATTTCACATAAAAATAAAAAAAGAATCATGACAACACTTATCATAAAAATACAAATCATCCTGATGATGATGGTAGGAACTACTCCCCTTTTGAATTTTCCCACACAGGAAACTTTCGAAAAAGAAGTTGCCTTAAAAAATGGCCAGGCTGTTAAATTGGAACTAAAATTTGCTGATCAGATTACAATTAAAACGTGGGATAAAAAAACACTTTATGTTAAAGCAATAGTCGACCATAATTTTAAAGAGAAGCTTGAATTTGAGCTACTTGAAGTAAATGAATCCAGTATGGTAGAAATTGAAGAAAAAATAAAAAATTTCGAAAACAAAAAGCAAACCAATATTGGAAAAGACCACAATGATCTTGAATGTATAAAAATAGACATTGATTATGAAGTATTTATGCCTGCAGATACTAGATTGGACATCAATTCAATAAGTGGAAATATTGAAGCAAAAAACATGAACAATTCACTAAATCTTGAAACCATCAGCGGGTTTGTTGATATTTCTATAAATTCGTCAGATAAATATGATTTAAAATGCAGTACCATTTCTGGTTCTATTTATACCGATATAACATTTGATTCTGAAAAGAACATAAAAGCAAACATAGTAGGCAGCACACTTAACACAAGTCTCAACGGCACAGGCAAAAAAATCAATTTGAAAACAATAAGTGGGGATTTATTTATCAGAAAAAGGTAAAAAAATTCAATATTTATTAATAAAAAGCCATCCAAGCACAGGATGGTTTTTTTATTTAACAAAAAATTAATTTTTTAATTGGTGTTAAAAGTATACTTTTACGGCAAATTTTTAAATAAAATTTGATTAACTTAAGGCCAAAGTTTTTGTAAAGCAACCATTCTGGTTTATTTTTAATTGAAATTGCCATGCAGTTATCAATTATTAAATAAAAAGACCAGTTATGGAAAAATAAATAACGCCAAATCAGACTTATTGTAATTTTTAAAAAACGATCAAATGGACAATACAGTTTTAGAAACCAAATTTAATTTCCCAAAACAAAAATCCTTTTACAAAGGGAAGGTGCGAGATGTATATAATATTGATGATGAACTGCTTATAATGGTGGTTACTGATAAGATTTCTGCATTTGACCATGTATTGCCTGCTGGAATTCCATACAAAGGTCAAGTTCTGAACCAAATTGCAGCACAATTTCTGGATGCTACAGCAGATATTGTCCCCAATTGGAAAACTGCGACACCTGATCCAATGGTTACTGTTGGCCTGAAATGTGAGCCATTTGCTGTGGAAATGATAGTAAGAGGCTATCTCACAGGTAGTTCATGGCGCAGCTACAAAAAAGGAATGCGCGAAATTTGTGGCGTACCAATTCCTAACGGCATGGTGGAACATCAAAAATTTGAGAATCCAATTCTCACTCCTACGACAAAAGCAGAACAAGGAGAACACGATGCTGATATTTCGAGAGAAGAAATCTTAAAACAAGGCATAGTTTCTGAAGAAGACTATTTACAACTGGAAAAATACTCTCTGGATCTTTTTCAAAGAGGAACTGAAATGGCTGCTGAAAAAGGGCTGATACTTGTTGATACGAAGTATGAATTTGGCAAAAAAGATGGCAAGATCTATTTAATTGACGAAATTCACACGCCTGATTCATCAAGATATTTTATTGCAGAAGGATACGAAGAAAGACAGGCAAAAGGTCAAGCTCAAAAGCAACTTTCGAAAGAATTTGTACGTGAATGGCTAATGGAACAAGGTTTTCAAGGACTTGAAGGACAAAAAATGCCGGTTCTTCCTCAAGAATTTATTAATCAGGTTTCTGAACGCTACATTGAATTGTTTGAAAAAATTACAGGTAACACTTTTATTAAAGAAACTGCAGATAACGTTGTAGAAAGAATTAAAAATAATATTGATGCTTTTCTGGGATAAAATTATATCTTCAGTTATCGTTTTTTTATACAGATAGCAGATAAAAATTAATTTACATATTTGCCGTTAAATAACACCTAAAGTGTTCAAGAACTAACATAATCAATATCAAAATGTTATTAAAACAAACTAAAATTGTAGCCACCATATCAGACAGAAGATGTGATGTGGACTTTATAAAAGAATTATTTGAGGCGGGCATGAATGTGGTTAGAATAAACACAGCCCATCAAACACTTGATGACACGCTTAAAGTTATTAATAATGTAAGACAAATTTCTGACCGAATTCCTATTCTTATCGACACAAAAGGACCGGAAATAAGAACAACAAAAACTGATGAAGAAATTACCTTAAAGCAGGATCAGATAATCCATTTTAAAGGAGATCCTTTTGGAACCAGTACAAAAAAATGCATTTGTGCTTCATATGAAAAATTTGTTGATGAAGTTCCTGTAGGCAGCGAAATTTTAATTGATGATGGTGAGCTGGCATTTACGGTATTATCAAAAGATAAAGAAAAGTTAGAGTGTAAAGTTCTGAATGATGGGTATTTAGGAAGCCGCAAAAGTATAAACGTACCGGGGGTAGCAATCGCTCTTCCATCGCTGACTTCAAAGGATCGGGAATATATTCAGTTTGCAATGGATCAAAATGTTGCTTTCATAGCCCATTCATTTGTAAGAAACAAAGAGGACGTAACAGACATTCAAAAAATTCTGGACGAGAATGACAGCAAGGTTAAAATAATTGCAAAAATAGAAAATAAGCAAGGAGTTGAGAACATTGATGAGATCATAGATCATGCTTATGGTGTGATGGTTGCCCGCGGTGATTTAGGTATTGAAATTCCAGCGGAAAAAATACCGGGAATTCAGAAGAATATAGTTAAAAAGTGTATTGAGCGAAGAAAACCTGTCATTGTAGCCACACAGATGCTTTACACCATGATTCAAAACCCAAGACCCACAAGGGCTGAGGTTAGTGATGTGGCAAATGCTATCTATGAGGGAACTGATGCTATTATGTTAAGTGGAGAAACAGCCTTTGGTAAATACCCACTGGAAACGGTGAAAACAATGACCCGTATTGCCCAACAAGTTGAAAAAAATAAAAGAGATTTTAAGGAACCATCTGATAAAGCTTTACATAATAAATTATCCGGGCACCTTGCCAAAGCTGCCATTCAGGCCACTGTTAAATTACCCGTAAAATGTGTAGTTGCAGATAGTATGAAGGGCAGAACCATCAGAAATCTGGCAGCATTTAGGGGCAAGCTCCCCATTCTGGCTTTTTGCTATGATAAAAGGCTAATGCGCGAACTTGCACTATCATATGGCGTTAAAACTTATTTCTTAAGCCAACGGAATTCCACCGACCAGTTTTACCACAGTTTAACAAAAATATTGCTTGAAGAAGGGAAAATTGAGCTGGAGGATACAATAGTTGTTTTAGCAGGAAATTTTGGGCCAGGCAAGGGAGCATCGTTCATTGAAATTTCTACGATAGAAAGTTTATCTAAAAGAGCATTAAAGAATACGCCATAAATTCAAAAAAAACAATTGAAGTTCAATTGTTTTTTTTCTAACCTGGACTATTTAGGCTAATTATAATCAAATGGTTTTCCTATTTTAAAGTGAAGTAGAAGGTACTGCCCTCCCCATAAGTACTTTCTACCCAGATATCTCCATTATGCCGCTCAACAAAATCCTTGCACAAAACCAGTCCAAGCCCCGAACCAAATTCATTATAAGTGCCTTTTGAAGAATTAGCTTCATTGATTGTAAATATTTTTGGCAGGGTATCTTCCGGAATACCAACGCCTGTGTCTGAAACACTTACTTCAAGATATTCATTAAGCATATTTTCTTCGTCCATCTTTTCCTTAGCAATTATGGTAATTAATCCATTTTTATCGGTAAATTTAATTGCATTAGAAATCAAATTTCGCATGATTGTTGAAAGCATTTCCTTGTCAGCATAGTAATGTAAGTCGCGCTGAATATCTAACTCAATATCTATTTTTTTATCAGTTGCCATAGGCGCATAAATTAACAATAAATCGTCAATAAGCTTTGGCAAATTAACGGGTTTTGGATCAAACTGAATAAGCCCCCGTTGGTTTTTTGACCACTGCAGCAAATTTTCAAGTAACCTGTAACTTTGCACCGCTTCTACGTTTAGCAATGTCAGAAATTTTCTTATCATTACTTTATCATACTCATCCAGCTTTGTTAAAAGCAATTCTGTGGCTCCAATTAATTGATTAAAAGGAGATCTCAGATCATGAGATATTATAGAGAAAAATTTATCTTTGGATGCATTAAGCTCCTTCAATTTGTTTTCAGACTCCCGCAGCTTCAGCTCATTTTCCTTTTGTTTTGATATATCCTCAAGAATACCATCCATAAAGATAATTTTCCCATTTCTATCTTTTATTGCTCTCCCTGAATCTTTTACCCAAATAATCTGCTTATCTTTATTATAAATCTGAAATTCGAATGAATGCATCTTGTCATCTGGCCAATCTGTAAGTATCTGATCCCTTAAATCATGATTAACATAAAAATCCTTTATATTTTCGCTATAAAGTTCTTCAACAGATGTATAGCCTAACAATTCTACAAGTCCTTTATTAGCGAAATGAAGGGTGCCGTTTGCTGAAGTACGATATACTCCTAGTGGTAAGTTATTAATGAAGCCAAGATAAAGTTCC
>JARGGF010000362.1 GCA_029210905.1 Bacteroidales bacterium
ACTGATATGATTGAGAATTTAAGAACCTATATCGAAAATGAAATGTCCAAAAATAAAATTGTTGGACTTTCCATTGCAGTTGTTGACACAAACGGGATTTTACTTTCGGAGGGTTTCGGAAAGGCAGATAAAGAAAATAAGGTTGTTGCAAATAGCGCTACATTATTTCCTATCGCTTCGGTAACAAAAACTTTTACAGGAATTGCCGTAATGCAACTTGTTGAAAAAGGGTTAATTGATTTAGACAAACCTATTGCTGATTATATTCCTGAATTATCGTTGCCAATGGGCGAAGAAAAAATAATTACTACCAGGATGCTTTTAACGCATCATTCAGGCATTCATGGCGATATCCTTTACAACTGGTATTTGCCTGATGTTTCAAAAAACCTTTTAATTTACGAACAGGTTGTTCCACTAATCAACGAAGTTGGAACAATTTTTCCTCCGGGAAAACTTCATTCGTATTGCAATGCAGGGTATTCTTTATTGGGTGTTTTAATTCACAAAGTAAGTGGCATTGGTTATGCAGATTATATCCGCTCTAATATTTTTGATCCGCTTGAAATGGATAACAGTATTGTGTTTGCTGGTGAACCTACCAATAATTTCATTGCAAAGGGATACATCGGGAAAGTCAGCACCTCTATGCCAATGAAACTTGGTATTCCTGCAGGAGGAATAGTATTATCGGCCAATGATGCAGCTAAATATTTATTAGGGGTGATTGGATCATATCATGGCAATTTTCCGCTTTTGAAACAGGAAACCATGAAACAAATGATGACCCAACAAAATAAAAATGTTGAACTTGACAGGGGCTTTTCAATGGGTTTGACCTGGTTTCTGCAGGATCCAATTAACGAAGTGACAATATTTTCAGCACATCGGGGCGAATTGCCCCCATATCACTCTATGATGATTATTTTACCTGAATTAAAAATTGGCCTTTTTATCAGTATAAATACAAATAAGGCTGCAAGTGTACCTGATGAACTGGCGCATAAAATCATAAGAGATTTGTATGAATATCACAAAGGAAATGCAATGCCTCAAATAAAAACCGAAAATAAAATCTCATTAAGTCCTGAGCATTTAAAACAATATGAAGGAGTTTATCCAAATGTCTATTTTGGCCCAATGACTGTTAAATTAAGGGGTAAAGAACTTGTAGTTAAATCACCGGTAATGCCAATATCCTTGGTTTTGACTCCTCATGTTGACAAAACTTTTACCATGAAAGCACGAATGCTGGGTATTCATTTTTCGGTAAAAATGCTAAATGCCATGAAGGTTGAGTTCCGCGAAAATAAAGAAGAGAAATACATGTATTTTAACATTCAGAACAGTTTGTTAAACCCTAATTTAAAAATAGAACCTTTTGAAATACCACTTGAATACTTTAATTACAAAGGAAAATACAAAGTTGTAAATATGCAAAATTCCGATAGGGTAGTAAAAGACGTAAAAATTAAAATTAATAAAAAGGGCGAATTCAGTATTTTCAAATATACATTTTTAGGGCGACATAAATTTAATATAACAATTGAGCCAGTTGATAAACAAAATGCTAAATTTGCGGGTGTAGGTTATTTTGTTGGCGATAAAATACGTTGGGAAAAGAAAGATAATAAAGTATTAATGTATTGGTCCGGATTAAAATTAGAGAAAAAGTAGCAATAGCCAGATCAAAACCTGGTTTTTTTTAAGTTTTAAGTTCCAATAACCAATAACCAATAACCAATGTCCAATTTGGTCACTGAGCGTAGTCGAAGTGCCAATGCCCAATGCCTGTCTTTAAAAAGAAGTTTAATTCATGTCAGGTTGTTTCAGTTTGTTCTGCCAGGCTGATAATATCATGATAATTTCAGGATTATCAAAATATGCATTTATATTTGTGGCTTCAAATATAAAAGGCCATTCAGCATGAGAATTATATTAAGCTATATTTTTACACCCATCTTTCACTTGTATTACGGATTAATGCTGTTATTGTTTCATCCTGCGCAGGTTATTTCCCTGCATGTATTTGGTGATAAAAGCCGTAGAAAAGTGGTGGATATTCTTAATTTTTTCCTGATAAAAGGACTGCACATTATGGGATGTAGTATAAAGTTTGTAGGCCTGGAAAAAATCCCTCAGGGAAGGCCCCTTATTATTGTATCCAATCACCAAAGCATGTACGATATCCCTGCTGTGGTTTGGGGCTTTAAAAAGCACAATGCCAAGTTTATTTCCAAGATAGAACTGGCCAAAAATATACCCAGCATCTCATATAATTTAAAACATGGAAAATCGGCGTTAATTGATCGTAAAAACTCTGGTCAGGCAGTAAAGGAAATATTTAAATTAGGACGATTGATTGAAGAAAATAATTATGCTGCTTGCATTTTTCCCGAAGGGACCCGCAGCAGGACAGGCCTGGTGAAAGAATTTAAAACAGTGGGTATTGCCACACTTGTAAGAGCGGCACCATCGGCAATAATTGTCCCGTTTGCAGTTGATGGGCATAGCCAGTTGATAGAAAAGGGAATGTTCCCGTTGCGTTTTGGACAAAAGATAACTTATACGGTTTTAGATCCGATAGAACCAAAAGGTCTTCAGGTAGATGAAATGGTTAATCATTTGCATAACCTGATAAAAAAGTCTTTACATCAATAGTTCATAAAGGGCAATAATATTTTTATTGGGTTAATTTTACAATACATCATATAGAGCCGTTTAGTTAAGCGCATAGCTCTAAATTAACAAGGTTATTAGTAACTTATAAAAGTTGTAGCTTAAGAAAAAATATCCACTTTTATAAAAAATCCCTTAACTTTGAAATTATATTTTACATGCGAACTAATCCTCTTTTATCAACCTGCAATATAATTTAAACACATTTCTTAACAGAAATAACTGTTATGTTAGGTTTATAAGGTATTGGTTCACAGGCGACTCCAGGTATCATCTGCAAAAGCTCCGGATTTTTGTATGGGAAAAAAAATAAATAAATTTATACGAATTCTTAAAGAGGATCTGGGCCTTTTACTAAGCATTAGTTTAGGCGTTTTTCTTTTTGTTCTTTTCTTTCAGCCATTTCCAATCGAAAAGCTTGATTTTAATAACAGGTTGGTTTTTGTTGCTGGGCTTTCTGGTATCGTTTTTTTATTTATTGCCTTGGTCCGTTTTAGTTTTCATTTATATATCATTAGGGATAAACAAAACAGGGAAGAGTTTTTTCTACCTACTTTTATAGGCGGGTTTATTATTTTATTCCTGAGTTCCATCTCATTTACTTTTTACCTGCATTATGTTGGTTCTGTGAGCATTACATTTCTTATTATGTTTAAAGTAGTGCTTATTTGTCTGGCAGCACCAATTACTTTAAAATTGCATGATAGGTTCCATGAACTTAAAAAACAAATTGAACTACTTTTAAGGGAGAAAATGGCAATCCAGGGACAGGTGAAAAAATATGAAGAGGATTACCTGAACAAATCCATTGAGCTTTTTTCTGAAAATAATGCAGAAAGTATCAAATTGCCTTTGGCTGATGTGGCACTTATCAGGTCAGCAGATAATTATGTTGAATTAATTTTTAAGGAGGCCGGAGTATATAAAAAGAAATTAATACGGAACACTTTAAAAAATATCGAGCAGCAAATAAAACCTTATACCATCTTTAATCGTTGCCACAGGACCAGTATTGTTAATTTACATGCTGTAGATAAGCTAAAAAAGACCTACAATAATTACTGGTTGATAATTAAAGGTTTAGAAGAAAACGTGCCTGTTTCCCGCCAATATATTCAGAAACTTAAAGAGGCCCTTTAATAATTTAAGTGTACAAACGATTTTTTATAACCCGCTGATAATCAAACAAAGGCTAAAAAAATTTGAATTTGGGGCGAATACCATTCATCTTAACTTTTTGACATTTGCCCCAATATCAGCTAATTAGCCACTAATTTGTTCCAACTTTTTCGTGAATAAAATAATCAGTGATACCTTTGTTTGAAACAGCTTTCTGCTATTCTGCATAAAAAAAAGATAAGGTGTTGAGGAGAAGAATCAGCTTTAGCTGTAATATAAAAAAAAGAAGGTGGGAGTTTTGAAAGTTTTTTTATGTAACATCATTAAGGGTTTAAATAGTATTTTTTTTGCAAGAGGGTAGGTTATATCAGCATATCCAAATTTCGGCTCCCATCTTCTGACTTATCTGGTTTTTGCCACACATTTAAATTTAAGCACCTGTTAAAATCTCAAAAGACATGAACATACTAATGGTATATCCAAAATATCCAGACACCTACTGGAGTTTCAGACACGCCTTACGCTTTATTTCCAAAAAAGCTGCCATACCTCCATTGGGTCTAATCACGGTTGCTGCAATGCTTCCACAGCACTGGAATAAAAAGTTAACGGATCTTAATGTTTCAAAGCTTCAGGTAAAAGATATCGAGTGGGCTGATTATGTTTTTATAAGTGCTATGTATGTTCAAAAAGAATCGGCGAATAATATTATCGAGCTTTGTAAAAGTAAAAGGACTAAAATGGTTGCCGGCGGGCCTTTATTCACGCAGGACTATAAAGATTATCCTGAAATTGAACATTTTATATTAAATGAGGCTGAGATTACTTTACAGCCCTTTTTAAATGATTTGGCAGAAGGCAAAACACCCGAAAGAATATATCAAACAGACGAATATGCTGATTTGAGTTTAAGTCCGCCTGCTGATTATTCCATACTTTCAAGAAAAGACTATGCTTCCATGAATATACAGATTACACGTGGTTGCCCTTTTTCTTGCGATTTTTGCGAAATTACGGCCCTGTTGGGGCACAAGGTGCGGATGAAAAGTACAGAACAGGTAATAGCCGAACTTGAAAACTTATATCAAATTCATTGGCGGGGAGGGGTTTCCATTGTAGATGATAATTTTATCGGAAATAAAAATCAAATTAAAAACAGCCTGCTTCCCGCCATGAAGATTTGGATGAAGGAGCACAACTATCCTTTTAAATTTAACACACAAACTTCTATTAATCTGGCCGATGATCAAGAGCTGATGACTTTAATGGTAGATGCAGGTTTTGTTTCTACTTTTATCGGAATTGAAAGCCCGGTGGAAGCATCCTATCAGGAATGCAATAAATTTTTAAACAACAAAAGGGACTTGCTCCAGAGCGTAAAAAATATACAGCAATCAGGAATGCATGTATCCGGCGGGTTTATAGTAGGTTTTGATAACGATACTGCTGGTATTTTTCAGGCCCAGATTGATTTTATTCAAAACAGCGGAATTGTATCGGCAATGGTTGGTTTATTAAATGCTCCTAAGAATACAAAACTTTATCAACGTCTGTTTGAAGAAAAAAGACTGACAGTTGATGCAACAGGAAGCAATACTGATTATACTATGAATTTTGTGCCCAAAATGGATAGTGATGATTTACTCAATGGCTATAAATCTATCATTCGGAATATATATTCCACCAAGCCCTATTATAAAAGAATCAGGAGGTTTTTATTAAACTACCGAAACAGGAATACCAAAATAAATAAATTTAACCTTTCTTATGTTAAAGGCTTTCTAAAATCAGTTTTTGTGATAGGCATTCTAAATAGGGGAAGAACTGATTACTGGAAATTTCTACTTTGGACGATCTTTAATCGTCCGGGATTGTTTACAGATGCTGTTA
>JARGGF010000363.1 GCA_029210905.1 Bacteroidales bacterium
AGATCAACCAATTCTTCAAGAAAGGCATCAAACTCATCGGAAATTTTCCCATAGTAAGGCCTGTTTAACTCAATAAGGTTGTTTAAAGGATGTTTTTGATCACCAATTCGGTTAATAATTTCCTGATTGTTATATTTTTTTAAGGTCTGGGTCATGATATAAAGGCTTTCTACCCATCCGCCAGCGAGTATTAATAATCCAACTTCATTTCTGTTATTGTTAAACAGATAGGCATCAGCATCTCGAAATACTGAAGATAAAATATACAGAAGCGAATCTTTATTGTTGTTGTTTTCTTCTATCCTTTTTAAGGTCTTATCATCCAGGGTACTTAATATGCCCAGTTCCTTGGATAAAACTTTAACTACCGCAAAATATCCTGCCGCATCCGGAAGTTGCTCATAAATATTTAAATAACTCAAATCACAACCATATATTCCTAAATTTAATGCCTGCTTAAAAGTTGTGGAATAATTATTCTGATTTTGCACCGGGTTTAGTATCTCTTTATTATAGGGCACTTTATTTTCTTTTACCAAAAGCGCAACCTGAAATGGGGAGGGCAAACTAAATAGCCTGTTGTTAATTTTTACAATGGTGGGATCTTTTAGCAAAGTGGAGTCAATTTTATTACTTGCATCCTCTTCGTTACTATTATTACAAGCTGAAAATAGCAGGCCTGCAATAATTGGCAGCATTATAAAAAATGAGTTAATTGCCTTAATTTTAAACATAATAAATACCTTTTTTCTATGCGATATTAATGCTTTATTGATTGACAAATATAATAAAGCTTGGATAATTAACCAATATACGAATCCTTTTTGATCTATTCGTACCTACTTTGGCTCTAAATTTCGTGCCAAATAAGGTAATAAGGAACAGAATTTTATAATTTTTACATTTGTTTTGGATATCAAATATTACATTTGTTCGATTTTCAGCTTTTTGTGCGATTAATTGTACTTAAATTTCTTTGCAAAAAATATTTTAAAATCGATGAAATAAATTTATTTTTAATGCTTCATAAATATAAACTTATTAAAATGAAAAATACTATTTTATTATTTATTTGTTTGATACTGGGTATTTCCAGTTTTGGCCAGCAAAAGGAACTTACTATTGAAGATGCCGTAGTAGGCCGATGGCGGCAATTTTATCCCGAAGATTTAATGAGCTTAAAATGGAGAGATAATGAGCGATTCAATTTTATCAAAGCCTGGACAGAAATTGCAGAAGGCAATATAAAAAATGCTGAAATTACCAGCATATTAAAACTTGATGAATTAAATGCTATTCTTGAAAAAGCAGGTATAGAAAAGCTGCAATATATTGCTGATTATGAGTGGGATAGTGATGATTTAATCAGGTTTGAAACCGCTTCTAAATTAGTTGTCATAAATCTTTCTAAAAAGAGCATTGAAAAATCGATTGACCTGAAGGAAAATGCCAGCAATAAACAATTTTTTAAGAAAACAGGAAGTCTTGCATACACTATTGATAATAATCTGTTTGTAACAACAAACGATGGAAAAAATATTCAAATCACTAACGATCAGGACAAAGGAATTGTAAATGGTAGCGATTATGTTCATCGTCAGGAGTTTGGTATAGATAATGGGATATTCTGGTCTCCTGATGGAAATTACCTGGCCTTTTACCGAAAGGATGAAACCATGGTGGCCGATTACCCCTTAGTTGATATCACTACAAGAATGGCAACCCTGCATAACATAAAATATCCTATGGCAGGAGAAACCAGCGAGCAAGTTATGCTTGGTGTTTATAATTTTAATACGGGCAAGACTATTTTTCTAAAAACAAAGGGTGCAAAGGATGATTATTTAACAAGGATTACCTGGGATCCTACTGAAAAATTTATTTATGTAGCTGAGTTGAACAGGGGACAAAACCATATGATGTTAAATAAATTTGATGCCGGAACCGGCGATTTTATAACAACACTTTTTGAAGAAAAAAATCCAAAATATGTTGAGCCCGAGCATGATATGTATTTTTTGAAAAGTAATCCTAATCAGTTTTTGTGGTTTAGTGAAAGGGATGGCTACCAGCATTTATATTTGTATGAAACATCTGGTAAATTAATTAAACAAGTTACCCAGGGGAGTTTTGTAGTTACCGATTTTTTAGGATTCGACGCTAAAGATCAAAATATTTATGTGCTTACTACAAAAGATAGCCCGTTGGAAAGACAATTATACAAGTACAATATTAAGAGTGGTAAAGCACTTAAATTGACTGAAAGCGAAGGAATGCACCAGGTTAAATTAAATCCAGACAAGACCTTCTTTATTGATAATTATTCAAATTCAGAGATTCCCAGAAAAATAAACCTGGTAAACGATAAATCTAAGATTATCAAAGAATTAGTAAATGCTAAGGATCCCTTAAAAGATTACAAACTTGGCGAAATGAGCATTGGCACTTTAAAAGCTGCAGATGGAAATACAGATTTGTATTACCGTATGATAAAACCTGTTGATTTTGATCCTGCGAAAAAATATCCGGTGATTGTTTATGTTTACGGAGGGCCTCATGCTCAATTGGTTGAAAACTCATGGCTTGGCGGAACAGGACTTTGGGAGTATTACATGGCACAAAAAGGTTACATAATGTTTACACTAGATAATCGCGGATCAGCGAATAGAGGTCTTGAATTCGAAAATGTTATCCACAGGCAATGTGGCCAGGAAGAAATGAAAGACCAGATGAAAGGTATTGAATATTTAAAATCTTTGCCTTTTGTTGATCAGGATAAAATTGGAGTAGATGGATGGAGCTACGGAGGTTTTATGACGATTTCCCTAATGGTTAATAATCCTGAGACTTTTAAAGTTGCTTGTGCCGGGGGGCCGGTAATTGACTGGAAATATTACGAAGTAATGTACGGTGAAAGATACATGGATACCCCACAGGAAAACCCTGAAGGTTATGAAAAAACCAGTCTGCTGGATAAAGTAGAAAACCTGAAAGGCAGGTTGATGATTATTCATGGCGGTCAGGATCCTGTGGTAGTTTGGCAAAACAGCCAGGATTTTGTCAAGCATTGTATAGATAAAGGAGTGCTACTGGATTATTTTATATACCCTACGCACGAACATAATGTGCGCGGTAAAGACAGGATTCATTTAATGAAAAAGATTACTCAATATTTCGATGATTTTTTAAAATAGAAAAATATAGATTAATAACTTAAAAGTCAATTAATTATCAATTAATTAATTGACTTTTAGCATTTAATCGATTTTAAAAAAACCACTTATTGATTTTTTCTATACACCTATATGAAAATCAAATAAGAATAAAAGATGATTAAGTCATAATATTTTGAATATTTTAATACTTTTGGAAAAAAAATTAAAACCATGATAATTGGAATATTAAAAGAAACTGGTTCTGAAAAAAGAGTGACCATGTTACCTGATATGGTTAAAATACTGACTGGTTTAAAGGTACAGCTACTTGTAGAAAAGGGAGCCGGAGATTCTGTATTTGTTTCTGATAATGAGTACGTTGAAGCCGGTGCTGAAATATCAGACAGGCAATCACTTTTACAAAAAAGTGACTTGATTGTTTTTATCAATCAATTGAGTTCCAATGAAATTCAGCAAATTGGTGCCACAAAGGTTTTGGTTGGGGCTATGAATCCATATGTTAATTTAGATGGAGTTAAACAATTAATGGCCCAAAAAGTGACTTCTTTTAGTCTTGAATTGGTGCCCAGAACAAGCAGGGCACAATCAATGGATATTCTTTCATCTATGGCTACTATTACTGGTTACAGGGCTGTGCTTGATGCAGCTTTCCACCTGCCTAGATTTTTCCCTATGTTTATGTCAGCAGCTGGTACTATCAAACCTGCAAAGGTTTTGATTTTAGGTGCTGGAGTTGCCGGTCTTCAGGCCATTGCAATTTCCCGAAAACTAGGTGCAGTTGTAGAAGTTTTTGATGTGCGTTCTGCAGTAAAAGAAGAGGTGAAAAGCCTGGGCGGTAAATTTATTGAAGTGGAAGGTGCTATTGAGGATGCAAATGCTGGTGGATATGCTGTTGAACAAACTGAAGAGTTTAAGCAGAAACAAACCCAATTAATTCAGGATCATGCTGTTAAGGCTGATGTGGTAATCTGTACTGCACAAATTCCTGGTAGAAGAGCACCGCTTTTGGTTAAAAAATCAACAGTGGAGCAAATGCGCAAAGGATCAATAATCATTGATCTTGCTGCTTCATCCGGGGGAAATTGTGAGCTCACAAAAGATGATCAAACAATTGTTCATGAAGGGGTTAAAATAATCGGTAATTCATATTATCCTACTGATATGCAGATAGATGCCAGTGCAATGTTTGGACGAAATGTGGTGAATCTGTTGAAATTATTTATTACGGAGGATGGCAACCTTGATCTCAATTTTGAAGATGATATTATTAAAGGAACTTGTTTGACAAAGGATGGAGAAATAGTAAATGAACGTGTTAAATCAATGATAGACAAATAATGTAAGAAATTAATTTTTGTAAATCATTGATATATTGTGATTTGAATAAACAATGCTGGTTGATTACCAGAAAAAAAATACAAACTATGGAACAAGCATTACAATTTTTTAATCAAAATGAAGAGGCAATCTTTGTCATAGTTCTATCTTTTTTTTTGGGCATGGAGGTAATAGCCCATGTACCATCGGTACTTCATACTCCCCTTATGTCAGGAGCAAACGCTATAAGTGGAGTAATTATTATCGGGGGCATCATATTATTAGGACATGCAGATTTAACAACATTTAATTTAAGATTGGTTTTAGGAATTCTGGCGGTCTTTTTTGCTACTTTAAATGTTGCAGGTGGTTTTGTTGTCACCGACAGGATGCTGGATATGTTTAAAAAGAAAAAGAATAAAAAAGTTGAATGATACTTATTGGAATTCAATTAATTAAAGTAGATCATTTACTTAAAAGCACAAAAAACATAACATGGAAAATACTGGTTTAATAATACTTGACTTTAGTTATCTTATAGCAGCTATACTTTTTGTAATAGGGCTTAAATTAATGAGTCATCCTGAATCTTCAAAACGTGGAAACTTATATGCTGCATCCGGAATGGTGCTGGCCATGCTTACCACGCTTATTTTGCATAAAGATCCGCATGGCAATAATATTCCACTCGCAAATATTATTGTAGTTATTACAGTTATTGCAATTGGAACAATAACAGGTGCTATTATTGCCCGCAGAATTAAAATGACAGCAATGCCTCAGTTGGTGTCATTTTATAATGCTACTGGTGGTGCAGCATCAGCCCTGGTGGCGTTAATAGAATTTTCAAACCCTGAAAATTCTTCCATACTGGTTACTGTTTTAGGTCTGGTAATTGGTAGCCTTACCTTTAGTGGAAGTATGGGGGCTTATCTTAAACTTGATGGTAAAATGGGGGATACTTCAAATAAAATATTTCCCTACATTAATATTACCATGCTAATCATTGTTTTAATATCTACAATTTATCTGCTTGTAGTCAAGGACCCATTTATGGACAGGGAAGTTATTGTTTATATTCTTTTAGCGGTATCTTTGGTTTATGGGGTCTTTTTTGTGATACCCATTGGCGGGGCTGATATGCCTGTTGTAATTTCACTGTTAAACTCA
>JARGGF010000364.1 GCA_029210905.1 Bacteroidales bacterium
ATATAAATCGTCCCACCTGATTAATATAGGCCTACTTCGCTTTTCCTGAACTGTTCGACTTAGGATTAATTTAAAGCAGTCAATCGAATCTTCCTGTTTTTTTAAAATAAGGAAAATCTACAATTAACAAATGTTAAATTCGTATCATTTCAATAGAAGATAGAAAAAAATAACACCATCTCATCCTATTAATATTCAAATTATTACAAAGTTATTTTCTCAAAATAAAATTCATTTTTAAAAATAAATTTGTGTTTTTAAAAAAATATGCTGTATTTTTACACCGAGTTTTGAAATAATGTACAGATATTACAAATTGACTACCTATCAGTTTGTTTGTACATAAAAAAATAGTCTTTTGAAAGTATTTAACGTCATTCTTACCATAGTCGTGGTATCTATTATTATTGTGATAGATAGATGGGAATGATGTAGACAATATATAATATAACGTCCAGCGCCATTCCCAATAAGAATGGCGCTTTTTTTATGGCTTTTTGTTTGGATTGATAGGTGACTGAGCGTAGTCGAAGTCGATGTATTTTCAACTAAACAACATTAAATTATAAACTGCGAAATTGCAGAATAGTACAACTAAAAAAATATGAAAATCGATTTAAAAAGCAATACCAGCACACAGGGCCGACGAATGGCAGGAGCCAGGAGCCTTTGGAGGGCGAATGGAGTAAAAGAAAGTCATTTTGGGAAACCGATATTTGCCATTGCCAATTCATTTACGCAATTTGTGCCTGGCCATGCTCATTTACATGGAGTTGGGCAATACATTAAATCGCTGATTGAGGAAAAAGGCTACTTTGCAGCAGAGTTTAACACCATTGCCATTGATGATGGAATTGCTATGGGGCATGATGGGATGCTTTATTCCTTGCCATCGCGTGAAATAATTGCAGATAGTGTTGAGTATATGTGCAATGCCCACAAAGCAGATGCATTAATCTGCATCAGCAATTGCGATAAAATTACCCCAGGCATGTTGATGGCTGCTATGCGCCTGAATATACCAACCATTTTCGTATCTGGTGGCCCTATGGAGGCTGGTGTTCATAACAATAAAAAAATTGATTTGGTAGATGCCATGGTAATGGCCGTTGACGATGAAATATCCGATAGTGAAATAGCTGAAATTGAGCAAAATGCATGTCCTACTTGCGGCTCTTGTTCAGGTATGTTTACTGCTAATTCAATGAATTGTCTGGTGGAAGCTTTGGGCCTTGGATTACCTGGTAACGGAACCATTGTTGCCACTCATTCTAATCGGAAAAGCCTATTTCAGGATGCTGCCAATCAGCTGATTAAGATAACTGAAAAATATTATTATGATGGCGATGAATCCGTATTACCCTTGAACATTGCTACAAAAGCATCCTTTCTTAATTCAATGACCCTTGATATTGCTATGGGTGGCAGTACCAATACAGTCTTGCATCTCCTGGCCATTGCCCATGAGGCAGGTGTTGATTTTACCATGCAGGATATTGACCAGCTATCACGCATAGTACCTAATATTTGTAAAGTAGCGCCCAGCTCTCATTATCATATTGAAGATGTAAACCGGGCAGGGGGAATTATTTCCATACTGGGTGAGCTGGAACGAAAAGGTTTGTTGGATACTTCAGTAAGCCGTATTGATTTTCCTACCTTAAAGGAAGCTATTGCTAATTACGATATTAATCGTGAATCTGCTGTTGAAAAAGCATTTGAAATATATAAAAGTGCTGCCGCTAATGACGGGCGTAACTTGACTTTTGCTTCGCAATCAACAAAACACGAACTTGATTTGGACCGTGAAAAAGGCTGTATTAGAAGTGTCGAAAATGCATACAGTCAGGATGGTGGCCTGGCCGTATTATTTGGAAATATTGCAAAAGCTGGCTGTATAGTAAAAACCGCAGGAGTTGATCCCTCCATCTTAAAATTTACAGGGAACGCTAAAGTATACAACTCACAGGATGAGGCTGTTAATGCCATCCTTAATGGGAAAGTGGAAAAAGGAGATGCAGTAGTAATCCGTTACGAAGGGCCTAAAGGTGGGCCTGGAATGCAGGAAATGCTTTATCCAACATCATATCTTAAATCTACAAAAATTGATAAATATTGCGCTTTGATAACCGATGGTCGTTTTTCGGGTGGAACTTCTGGTCTTTCAATAGGCCATGTTTCGCCCGAAGCTGCGGCCGGCGGTGAAATTGCTCTTATTGAAGATGGCGATAAAATTGAAATTGATATCCCTGCCCGCAAAATAAATGTGCTTGTTTCTGAACAGGTAATGCAGGCAAGAAGAGAAAAGGAATTGGAAAAAGGCAATGACGCTTTTAGGGCGTTAAATCGTGCCAGAAAAGTATCTAAATCATTAAAAGCATATGCCTTAATTGTATCATCTGCCGATAAAGGCGCAGTAAGATTAATTGATTAGTAAAAATTTAGCTTATGGAAACCAGGACAGAATTAAAAAAGAATACAAAAATGGAAGCACAAAAAAAGATAAAAGGTTCAGAAGCTGTAGTTCGTGCCTTGCTAGCCGAAGGTGTAGAAACAATATTCGGTTATCCGGGTGGGGCAGCCATGCCACTTTACGATACTTTGTTTGATTATGAAGATAAGATTAAACATGTATTGGTACGACATGAGCAGGCGGCTTCGCATGCAGCCCAGGCCTACTCGCAAGTGACAGATAAAGTAGGAGTTTGTATTTCTACTTCCGGACCAGGGGCTACCAATCTCATTACAGGCATTGCCAATGCCAATATTGATTCTGTTCCAATGGTTGTAATAACTTGTCAGGTGATTTCTCCATTGCTTGGAACTGATGCTTTCCAGGAAACCGATATGGTTGGTTTATCTATGCCAATTACCAAGTGGAACTACCAGGTAACTAAACCTGAAGAGATAGCTGAGGCATTGGCGAAAGCATTTTATATAGCTGTTTCAGGCCGACCGGGAGTGGTTCTTATTGATATAACCAAAGATGCTTTGCTGGCTGAAACAGAAGAATTTGAATATTTAAGAAGTCCAAGGATTCGCAGTTATAATCCATATCCTGAAATTATTGAAAGTCAGATAAATGAAGCAGCTGAATTAATCAATCAGGCGAAAAAGCCTTTGTTATTGGTAGGCCATGGTATTTTAATAGCACGTGCCGAAAAAGAACTGGCCGAATTTGCTGAAAAAGCGAACATCCCTGTTGCGTCAACACTTTTAGGTTTATCAGCTTTTCCTTCAGGACACGAACTATTTGCAGGAATGCTGGGCATGCATGGTAATTATGCACCTAATAAATTAACAAACCAGGCAGATGTGATTATTGCTGTAGGTATGCGATTTGATGACAGGGTTACGGGTCGTTTGAGTGACTACGCCAAGCAGGCGAAAATTATTCATATTGAGATAGATCCGGCCGAAATTAATAAAAATGTTACTGTTGACCTGGCTATCAATGCTGACGTTAAAGCAGTATTAAATTTATTGGTACCAAAAATTGAAAAACAGACGCATCCAGAGTGGCACAAGCAATTTAAAGATTTGTATGATCAGGAATATGAGACTGTTATTCAGCATGATTGCTGGCCAAAATCCGATAAAATTAAAATGGGTGAAGTAGTTCATCTTATTTCAGAAAAAACAAAAGGTGATGCCATTATTGTTACCGATGTAGGCCAACACCAAATGGTAGCTGCAAGATATTACAAATATTCCAATCCAAATTCACTTATCACCTCTGGTGGCCTAGGCACCATGGGCTTTGGTTTGCCTGCTGCAATGGGTGCTGCAATGGCTGTTCCAGGTAAGCAAGTGGTTCTTTTTGTTGGTGACGGCGGCCTGCAAATGACCATTCAGGAATTTGGAACTATTATGCAGGAAAACATCCCTGTAAAAATTGTAGTTCTAAATAATAGTTTTTTAGGCATGGTAAGGCAGTGGCAGGATATGTTTTTTGAAAAACGCTACGCAGAAACAAATATGGTAAACCCTGATTTTGTAAAAGTTGCTGAAGGTTACCGTATAAAAGGAAGATTAGTAGATTCAAGAGTTGATCTTTCAGCAGCGCTGGATGAGATGCTTGCATCAAAAGAGGCTTATTTACTCGAAGTGAGTGTTGAAAAGGAAACAAATGTTTTCCCTATGATTGCTCCGGGTGCTTCGGTTGATGAAATACGTATTGCATAACAAAGCTAAAATTCAGATAAGAATTTTTAAAAAAAATTAAAAAGATGGAAAATCAATATACAGTAACCATTTTCACAGAGAATAAAATAGGTTTATTAAACAGAATAACCATTATTTTTACTCGTCGTCATTTAAATATCGACAGTATAACAGCTTCAGAATCAGAGGTTCCTGGTATATACAGATATACTATAGTGGTGCAAACTTCCCTGGAACAAATCAAAAAAGTAGTTGCTCAGATTGAAAAATTGGTGGAGGTAATCAAAGCTTTTTATTTTCTCGAAGAAGAGGTCATTCACCAGGAAATGGCTTTGTACAAGGTTTCAACAAAATCTTTGTCAAATAATACCGAAATTGAAAAAATAATTCGTGAAAACAATGCCAGGGTATTAAGCATTGAAGATGGATATTTTGTAATCGAAAAAACCGGGTACAAAAGAGAGACACAGGATCTTTTTAATAAACTGGAACCATTTGGGGTTTTACAGTTCGCAAGGTCTGGAAGGGTAGCCGTAACCCGACAAAGAAAAGAATTGACCAATTATTTGAAAGATTTGGTAAAAGCATCAGAAAGTTCTGATAAAATCAGAAACTGGAAATTAAATCAAGCGGGACAATTGAATTAAGTAGTTCATCTATATAATATTAAACCGATTATAAATATCAAAAAGTATGGCAACAACTGTGCAAAAACGTAACATCAAAGGTGCCGAAGCCATTTTTCTGGCCTTACTTGCCGAAGGTGTTGATACTATTTTTGGATACCCGGGGGGAGCCAATCTTCCAATCTACGATTCGTTTTACGATTATCGAGATAAAGTGAAACACATATTGGTGAGGCACGAGCAGGGTGCTGTGCATGCTGCTCAGGGTTATGCAAGGGTTTCAAAAAAAGTGGGTGTCTGTCTGGTTACATCAGGGCCCGGAGCTACCAACCTAATAACAGGAATTGCCGATGCTTTATTGGATAGCACTCCGATAGTTTGTATTACCGGTCAGGTGGCCGGGCCTAGTTTAGGTTATGATGTATTTCAGGAAACCGATGTGGTGGGTATTTCAATGCCTGTGACCAAATGGAATTTTCAAATAACTAAAGCCGATGAAATAGGAACTACATTGGCGAAGGCGTTTTATATTGCCAGATCGGGCCGTCCGGGACCGGTTTTAATCGATATTACTAAAGATGCTCAGCAGGAAATATTGGAAATGTTTAGTTATGAAGCCTGCGAAAAAATCAGGAGTTATCATCCATATCCAAAGCCAAAACTGGAAGCCATTGAAGAGGCCAGTCATTTAATTAATAGTGCTGCAAAGCCGTTGATTATTATGGGTCAGGGTGTCTTAATTTCAGAAGCTCAGGAAGAGTTGCTTGAGTTGGCAGAAAAGGCTGAAATTCCGGTAGCTTCTACTTTACTTGGCTTATCAGGTTTTCCATCAACACATCGGTTATTTATTGGCATGGTTGGGCTG
>JARGGF010000365.1 GCA_029210905.1 Bacteroidales bacterium
ATCTGATTATATTGAAGCCCTTAAACCATCCCCTGATTTTACGGTATCTGATCCAACTATTTGCACTAATAATGAAGTAATTTTCAGGGCTTTGACAAAAGAAAATATTATTTCTTATTTGTGGGATTTTGGCGATGGAAACACTTCAACTTCATCAAATCCGGTACATACCTACACCACCAGTGGAAATTTTAATGTATCATTAAGCCTTATTGATAATGTGGGTTGTGATTCTTCAGCTACAGTATACAATTATATGAGCGTTCAATCACCTCCAACAGCTGATTTTGTTGGTGATGATCTTTTTACCAACTGTTTTCCTTTAATCGTAAATTTCACTGACAGGACGGCTCACCCTGACCTGTCAAAATGGTTTTGGGATTTCGGCGATGGTGCAACATCCCAAATTCAAAACCCGCTGCATATCTATAACAAACCAGGTAATTTTGATGTTTCATTAATTGCAAAAACTTCAAATGGATGCTCCGGTTTATTTCAGAGAGATGATTACGTCCATGTAGGGGGGCCTTATGCTGTAATTGATGCAAAAGATACCATTTGTAAAAATGTTCCAACTACCTTAATTGCAACAAATCAACAAAATGTTTATGGTATTGAATGGTTTTTTGATAATGGAGTAAGTATGCCCGGGGATACAGCAATCTATGCGTATAATACTGTAGGTATGGTTTACCCCATATTACTTTTAACGGTAGACGATGCACAAACTTGCGATAAGTTCTTTGTTGATTCAATTTATATTAATGAATTAATTGCTGCTATTGGTACATCTGATAATAATTTTAGTGGCTGTGTGCCGTTTAATGTCGCATTTCAGAGCAATTCAACAGGTGCCGGTATTTGGTCATGGAATATTGATACTGTGGCAACATCAGAGGTTGAAAATCCATATTTTACCTTTTATCAGCCTGGTGATTATGATGTTCGTCTGGTAGTTTCTGATGAATTAGGATGCCTTGATACCACTAATGCAGTATTTACTGCTTTCCCTTTGCCGATTATTTCAATTAGTGCAGATACCTTAATCTGTTTGGGCGAAAGTGTCTCCCTGGTAGCAACAGGTGGTGAACAATATTCATGGCTGCCTAATTATGGTTTGTCAAACAACCTGGTTTACAATCCAATTGCCAGTCCAAGAGTGTCTGTGGCTTATACAGTTTTTGTAACTGATACAAATAATTGTACTAACACTGGTTCAAACAACGTTCTGGTGCAACAGGAACCAGAAATTTATTTAACAGACACCACCATAATAATAGGAGAAACCGTGGTGCTTGATGCTTATTCCTCCGATGTTTCTAACTATATCTGGACTTCAGATTATGACATTGACTGCCCTGCCTGTGCTATGATTGAGGTAAAACCTTTAAGCCCGACACATTTTTATTTAGAATATTCAGATACCAGCAATTGCTTTATTAAAAATACAAACGTTTTTGTTAATGTGGTTGAAGGATATACCGTTGACGTACCGCAGGCATTTACTCCAAATGGTGATGGTATTAATGACATTGTTTATATAAGGGGCTGGGGCATAAAAGAATTGATTGATTTCAGCATATTTAACCGTTTTGGGGCAAAAGTTTTTGAATCACAGGATCTTTCAATAGGTTGGGATGGAAGCTTAAACGGGAATTCTCAAAACATTGAAACCTTTAGCTATGTTGTAAAAGTAAAAACCTATGAAGATAAAATTCTTACAAAAACAGGCACACTTAAATTATTGAAATGAAACCGTATCAAATATTCATAATAATTATACTTTTAATTTGCCCGAATATACTGTATGCGCAGGATATTCATTTTTCAAATTATTACATGTCGCCATTGTCTTTAAATCCGGCAAATACCGGAAATTATAGTGGCAATTGGCGACTGATGAATAACTACCGTCAACAGGGTGATAATCTTACAAATTCCTACACAACATCGTCACTTGCATTCGATCATCCTGTTTATTTTCGAAATGAAAAAGCAAGTTTAGGCCTTATATACATTTATGATAATTCGGCAAATAATACCCTGCTGGCAAATAAAATTTACCTGTCTGCAGGATATTTTTTAAAAATTACATCACAATCCTATTTGCATATTGGTTTCCAGGGTGGATTTGTGCATAAGAGGTACAGTCTTAGCGGGCTAACATTGCCCGATCAATTTGATATGAGTCAAGGTGTATTTAACCCACAAATCTCGACTCAGGAATCTTTTGAAAATCAATCACTTTATTATCTGGATTTTAACTGGGGACTTATTTGGTCCAGAAAAGCAGCTGCTTTAAATACAGAATTGGGCATTGCAATGTTTCATTTCAACCAGCCCGAAGAGGTGTTTTTTGAAGGAAAAAATCGATTGGAACCGCGCTATCAAATTCACGCATTGGCTAAGAAAAAAATCAGCGGACATTTATATCTGCGACCTAAAGCCCTTTTTGCTATTGACAATCATACCAATGAACTATTGGTTGGTGCAGATATTGGCTTGTCGCTTAAAGAAAATGAAGCGTTTAAAGACGTTTATTTCGGAATTCATTATCGGGGAGGATACAATAGAATTTCTGATGCACTTATTTTTAAAACTGGTTTTAATTATCTTGATTTTGACATTGCATTTGCATATGATCTGGAAATTTCAGGGCAAAAAATCTCAAATTTCACAAGCAATGCCTTTGAAGTAACAATAATCTTTACCCGGCCTGAAACCAGCCTTAAGGAAAGAACAATTCCCTGCGATATATTTTAACAATCAAAACATGTATAAATTGCCAAATCTTAAAATAAAAGTTGTAAGTGCCATATTATTTTTCACTTACAGCGCTGTTTTTGCACAAACTGAAAAAATTGCTACCATGAAAAACTGGGAGTTAATTGGCTATGGAAAAGATGCGGAGCGTGTTAATGACGTCTATTCTGCCATTGATTTTTATGCAGAATACATTAAACGCAAACCAAAAAAACAAAAGATTTCTTTCAAACTTGCTAAAATGTATTTCGATGTTAACGATTTTGCCAAAGCCAAGGGCCTTTTTGAAAAATTAGCAGAGAATTCAATTAAAAAATATCCCAATTCGCGTTATTATTTTGCTGAGATTTTAAGAATTGAGTCGAAATATGACTCGGCAATAACAGAATTTACAAAATTCCAGGAGCTTTTTAATAAAAATAAAAGAAAAAACCTCTTGTATTATATATCGGATGTGAAAATAGAAAGTTGCATTTATGCTGCCAATAATCTACAGCTAAAAAAGAATTTTGAGGTTAACCATCTCAATACTTCAATTAATAAAGCACATATGGAATCGGCTCCTGTAATTATTAACAATTCGGTTTTTGTATATTCCTCTTTGGTTGCCGATTCTGTGCCCTTGATTGGGTCAGGGAGTAAGAGCCCAGCTCCGTTTCATCAGTTCTACAAAGCCCGGTTAATGAATAATAAATGGCAAGGTGGCCTTACGGTAGATCCCCCTTTTTACAATTCAGACAGTTTATTTACCTCAAATGGAGCCTTTTCTGAAGACAGGAGCCGTTTTTATTTCACAATTTCTATAAAAAATAAATATAACAAATTGATTTCTTCCATATATGTAAGTCAATTAAAAAATAATACCTGGAGCAAGCCAGAAATGCTCGACGAAAATATTAATATGCCCGGGTACAACGTTACGCAACCAGGCAGTTGTGATTATCTGAAGGATTACGAGGTGCTTTATTTTGTCTCTGACAGACCGGGAGGATGGGGTAATTACGATATATGGTATACTATTTTTAATAAAAATACAAAAACATATAATAAACCGGTTAATGCCGGAGGTTATTTAAATTCTGCCGGAGCTGATATCACACCTAATTACGATTCCGAAACAAACACCATGTATTTCAGTTCCGATGGACAGGTGGGATATGGTGGTTTTGATGTCTATCGCTCAAATGGTGCCCTTGTTGAATGGCTGCCTCCTGAAAATTTAGGCCTCCCCATCAATTCAAATTATAACGATATCTATTATCGAAAGCAGACGGATAAAGAAAGTGGGTTTATAGTATCTAACAGAGATGAGAGTGTTGATTTAAAAAACCCGAACTGCTGTTATGATATTTTTGAATACAGCCAGCCCGAAAAATTTATCATCAGGGTGCATGGAACAGTTGCAAAAAAGACTGTAAATGCAATTGAAGACATCTACAATCAGATGGCAAATGATACAGTTTCAAAGACGGTGATAACTAAAAAAATGGCGAATGAAAAAATTCAACTTTGGATGATGAGTAAAGTCTCCGGAATTTCAGTGCTTATAGAATCAGCCTTGTCAGATGAAGATGGTGGTTTTGACTTTAAAAAAATAGAAAAGGATAGAAATTATATTATCAGGGTAGATGATAAAACCTTGCTTAAGAAAGAATTGCATTTTAAAACTGATAATATATTATCAGACACCTTGATCGTTTTAGATACTACTTTTGTTGAACTTATACCTCAAAAACCTATTGTGTTTGAAAAAATATATTTTGAGTTTAATAAAACAGAATTAACCAACGAATCGAAAAAGATTATAGACGCTACCATTCTTAAAATAATGGAAAAACACCCTGATATTGTTGTCGAAATTGGTGCGCATACCGATTATTTTGGTAAAAACAATTACAATTTAAAATTATCGCAGGAGCGTGCTGAAAGCGTGGTCAATTACTTAATCAGCAAGGGAGTAAGTAAAGCAAGGCTTATTCCTGTTGGTTACGGTGAAGAAGAACCACTACTGGTTGCTCAAACTGCTGAAGGAGATGATATTCCTGAAGCGAGGGAAAAAAACCGAAGAATCGAATTTAAGATCATTGGAACTTTAGGAGATAAATAAAATTTTAAAAGAATTAAAAATTTTGTGCAGCAATCTGGATTATAAAACAGTAAACTTCAAAAAAAATCTGCTGCGATGTATTCTGGAAAATGTTAACTCTAAAAATCGTTTTGGGAACAAAATCAAAAGATAGATATTGTTTAATAAATATTGCGTGGTGACAGACAAACCTCATAAAACAATAAACAAAACCGACGCGATATCTGTAAAAATAAAGAAACAATAAGCAATTACGCCAAGATGTCCGAAATGAGCAGGAAGGAAGAAAGGAAAACTGACAAGATGACTATAAAAGTACAGAAACAATAAGCAATTACGCCAAGATGTCCGAAATGAACAGGAGGGAAATAAAGAAAACTGACACGATGTCTGTAAAAACACAGAAACAATAAGCAAGTACCCCGAGATGCCAGAAATGAGCAGGAAGGAATAAAGAAAACTGATGTAATTACAGAAAAGAATAAAGAAATAGTAAATGATTGTTGCATGACAATAAACAAGTGTAAAGAAATTATCAATAACATTAAGCTGGAATTATCTGAGTATTAAGAAACAATAATTGGATTATAGAGCAAGGTTTTGAGTTTATTGATTAATGCTTTCAGTGTTAAGAGAATGGAATAATAAAATTTTTTATTAAAATTTCACCATATGGATATTTATAAATTTATACAAAAAACGTTGCTGCCGGTTGTTTTAATAACAATAGGCACTTCGTGTAAAAAATCGGAAGACAAAATAGATTTCAGGAACCCAGCCCTTTC
>JARGGF010000366.1 GCA_029210905.1 Bacteroidales bacterium
CATAATCTTCACTTTTTTGCATTATTTCAGGTATGCTTTCAAGATAGTTGTCGCGCTCAAATAACAAACGCTCTATTTCAATATCAACAAGTTCAAGCAGCGCCGAAATTCTATTAATGGACGACTTTAGTTCACGTGGAATATTTGGCTCTTGCTTATACTGCAACAAACTAAGCACCTGCGAACGGTTGTGCTGAGGGATTGAACGAATTTGCAGCTCTACCCTCATGTGTTTGAATTTTTTCATCTGTGGGGTCGAAAACCAGTTTTCCGGTAATTTAAATACCATTTGCAAACATGATTGAGTGCAGGCATTACCTGAAACCTTATCCTGAGGAAAATAAGTATCCACTACTTCAAAATTTTCGCGGATTAGGTCAGCTACCTTGTTAATTTCCCTTACAAAAAGGGGCATTATCCTAACCCCGATAATATCAGGGAGTTCCAGTATGGTTTCACGAAGCTGGAACCTACGGTTTTTGGCTTTATCAAGAATTGCCCATAATTCTTTTACCCTGGTGCGAAAAGGCACTGCCAAGTGTATTTCATTTTCATCAATTAGTTTTTGAAGAACTTCTCGTAATTTATCATGGATGCTAAAGGCAACAGGTTCAAGAAGTTTATGTTCCTGCTCTATCTTATTAATGTCTATGATGTAATTGGCCATAAAATAAAATTAAGTAATTAAGCGTAGTGCTGAAAAACAAAAGTATTTCATTTATGTTTATTTTCGAATAAAAGTGTAGTAAATACAATAATTAATTAACTTTTTATCAAAGAATAAGCTTTTTTCACCGCCGATTTACGATATTTACTGTAATAGATTTGAAATGTTAGGCTAAAAAAAACTTAATTTATAAAGTCAAGCAACTAAAATCCAAAGAATTGAACATAATTTAAATTAATCGAAATTTCTAAAAAAATTATTAATGGCATTCTTTTCAGGTTAATAATTATTATCTTCATGATCAATAAAACCTGTGTTCTGATAAGTATAATTTTAAGGCTGGTTTCTATTAAATAACTAAGTATATAATTTAATCAAATTTGTTAAAAATGAATCATTTACAAACTTTTCAAAGGACCCGGATACCGTCTAAAAGCAAAATACAGACTGATATCTGGGAAAATGTTGTTGAGCTGTTCGAAAATGGCAAATACAAAGAATCACTGCTGCGTCTGTTAGATTATGTTGATAAAGATTTGGTATCGCATACCGGAAATACGGACAAAACTGAATTTAACATACCCCATGGTTCGGTGGTGGTTAATATAAAGCTACATAATGAAACACTGGATGTAAAAGTGCCATTCCTTCGGCTTCCTGAGAAAAGTGCAATTCCTATACTTCGTAAGATAGCTGAAATTAACTTTTCACCCCTTACCATTACCAATATTTTTCTGGAGGATAATGATTTAGTATTTAAATATTCTTCACCACTTAATTTATGCGAGCCCTGGAAAATGTATTCCTTTTTTCGTGAAATTTGTATAAATGCAGATAATTTTGATGATGAATTTATTCAAAAGTTTTCTGCTACCAGATTTCAGGAACCCAAAATCACTGACTTCGATCCCCAAAAAAAGGAAGAAATCTGGACCAATTACCAGGCATTACTTTCTGAAACCAAGGAATATATTGATTATTTTGAAAATAAACGTATTGAGGGATTTGTTTGGGATGCCTTGTTGCAGTTATTTTTAAATATCGATTACATTACTGCCCCACAGGGTGCTTTAAGAACCGACCTGGAAGAAGCAGTGGGTTTCATGCAAAACAACAATTATAGTTTTCATGAAAAAATTGAAAAAGGAAAAACATTCTACAATAAGCTAAAACAGATTACACGTGAACAGCTTGATTCTAACCTGTATGTGTCAGAGATTTTTATTCCAATAAAATATTCTGCATCCTTACAAAAAGTCAGGGAAACCTTTACGCACCAATATGAAACCGCTAAAAAAGAAATGTCAAATTCCGATTACATGGGTGCAGCCTTGTCTATCAGATATGTTTTTTTATACGAATTTTATTATGCCTATGCTCCTGATGACATTGTTGAGAAAATGACCCTGGCACTGGAACAATCTTCGGGAAAAACCTGGGAGGAAGCAGCCAGAATACTTTGGCAGGCCATTGATGAAATTATGACAGGGAATACATCTCAATCCGGTGGACAGCAGGCAAGCTCTGGTTGGGGGTCTTAATAATTAGTTAAGAGTTAAAAGTTATTTGTTAAAAGTTATTTGTTAGGAGTTAATGGTTAATAGCTTTTTTCGGATTATAAGCAATTTTAGATTTATATTAATAAAACATTTATGCAATGGAAGTAATCAATAATATAGCAGATTCAGTATTTAAAATAAATACATCATCAGGCAGTGGTTCTGGTTTTTATTTAAAAGATAAGGGGGTGGTTGTTACCAACTGCCATGTAATATTAGGCTACAGGGATGTGGCACTTGAAGATCACAAACAAAGCAGGTATTTGGCAAAGGTTGTTTTTGTAAACAAGGAAGCCGATGTAGCCTTTCTAAAACCAGAAATTCCTTTTGAGACCCCTTTGGTTGAACTGGCCGATATCAAAGACCTTAAGAGCAGGGACAAGGTTTTTGTTTTAGGTTTTCCTTTTGGAATGCCTTATACCGAAACCACCGGCATAGTATCCGCCCCACGCCAATTGATGGATGGAAGTTATTATATACAGACCGATGCAGCTGTGAACCCTGGCAACAGCGGAGGGCCCGTAGTTGATGAAAGTGGGAAAGTAGTGGGTATCACTACCAGTAAATTTACACAGGCAGACAATATGGGATTTGCCGTTCCTGTGGATGTTCTAAGGGAAGAGTTAGAAACTTTTAAGCAAAATGTTGACTTAAATTATTCTATTAAATGTAACTCGTGCAAATCATTAATAGTAGAAGAAGCTGAATATTGTCCGAATTGTGGAAATACCATCGATGCCAAACTATTTGAGAAAATAAGTAAAACCAAAATAGAGGAATTTGTTGAAAGTTCACTGGAGCAGATTGGGATTAACCCGGTGGTGGCCCGATCAGGTTATGAATTTTGGGAATTTCACCGTGGCAGTGCCTTGGTTAGGGTGTTTATTTACAATAAAAACTTTTTATATGCCACTTCGCCCATTAACAGCCTGCCAACCAGCAATATTGAACAACTTTATAAATATTTATTAAGTAATCCTATCCTGCCCTATCAACTGGGAATCTATCAAAACCAGGTTTTCCTTTCATACAGGGTGCACCTTTCAGATGTATTTTCTAAATTTGGCGAAGACATTAAAAAGAACCTTGCCAATTTACTTGAAAAAGCAGATGAAATGGATGATTTTTTAGAAACAAAATTTGGCTGCCCAAAATCGAATTTTGCAAAAATTGATTAGGAAAAATGTCATTTTGAACGATATAAAAAGACCGTGAAAATAATTTGCGGTCTTTTTTGTTGTTATAACGGGTTTTAAAGTTAATTGTCTATTGGTTTATTTGTTATTTGTGTATTTGTTATTTGTTATTTCCATACTTTATTTTGTCTCTTTTCCATTTCCATTGCCCGCAAATCTTTCCGAAGTATCTTCCCCACCGCTGATTTGGGTAATTCTTTTGCAAATTCGATTTCAACAGGCCATTTGAACTTGGCCAGCTTGTCGTGCACAAACTCAATCATTTCTTTTTCGGTAGCGGTCTCACCTTCGTTTAATACAATATACACTTTAGCGGATTCACCCCGGTGCTCGTGTGGAATTCCAATGGTGCAGGCTTCCTGTACTTTAGGATGATCATAATAGACCTCATCAATTTCGCGGGGATACACATTAAATCCGCCAGAAATTATCATGTCTTTTTTACGATCAACAATGTAAAAATAGCCCTGCTCGTCCATTTTAGCAATATCGCCGGTATAGAGCCAACCATTACGGAGTGCTTTTTCGGTCATTTCAGGCTGATTAAGGTAACCTTTCATGATTTGTGGACCTTTCATAATAAGTTCGCCGGATTCGCCAACAGGCAACAAAGTTTCACCATCTACAATATCCACAATTCTACAGTCAGTATCAGATATTGGCAAACCAACACTGCCAATTTTGCGTTCGCTGCCAGCAAAGGGGTTAATATGGGTAACAGGCGAAGACTCTGTCAAGCCGAAACCTTCCACAATTGTCGCACCTGTTTTTGCCTCAAATTCTTTAATTACTTCAACCGGTAAAGGTGCACTTCCTGAAAAACAGCCTTTTATGGAACTTATATCGGTTTTCCCGATTTTTGGATGTTTGAGTATTCCAATGTACATAGTTGGCACCAGGGGCGCAAATGTAGGCTTATACTTACTTATTGCCTCAAGCAATTGATCGGGCTGCGGTTTGGGGACTAAAATATTCTCCCAACCGCAAACGATGGCATAATTCAGGCAGGTAGTCAATCCAAATATATGAAAGAAAGGCAAAGCGCCCAATAATCTTTCTTTGCCAGGTACAAAGGTGGTAAACCATTCGGTGGCCTGCTGCATTTGTTTCCCCATGTTTCCATGTGTTAAAATTGCTCCTTTTGACACGCCGGTTGTACCGCCTGTGTATTGATAATAACATGGATCATCAGCAGACAAGGCTACCTTCTCATAATCAGGCTCAAATTTATTCAAGATGTCCTTCCATTTGTAGACATTTTTTGCGGGTTTCACATCGGCTGCCAATTTTTTCTTTTTAGCTACCAGTGGGAACAAAATATTTTTCGGGAAGGGCAAATAATCACCAATGGAAGTATAAATAATTTGATTAAGAGTGGTTTGGGGCATTAAATCAACCATTCTATTGCCCAGGAGATCGAGGGTTATCAGGATTTTTGCCTTCGAATCATTTACCTGGTGCTTTATTTCCCTGTCGGAATACAATGGATTGTTCATAACAACCACCGCCCCAAGCTTTAAGGCAGCATAATGGGCTACAACAGTTGGAATCATATTAGGCAAAAGAATAGCAATGCTATCGCCTTTTTTGATGCCAAAAGATTTATAGGCTGCCACCATTTTCCCGATCATTTCGTTGAGTTGCTTATAGGTAAGGCGATATCCCATAAAATTAAGTGCAAAATTACCCGGAAATTGCGCAACGGTTTTATCCAGGTAATCTGTGAGAAATAAATCTTTGTATTCGAGCTTTGATTTTACACCTGGCTGATAAAATTTTACCCAGGGTTTACTATCGTAGGTTATTTCTTTTTCCATATAAGCTTTTAGTATTAAAAAAGTGTAAAGAATGGTTTTAAAGATAAAGCTTATTTACTTAAAAGTCAAGCAGTTTATTTATAGAAATTTTAGTGAAGGTGACCATTTTATTTGGTTTATAGAGCCTTTTAAAATGTTATAAATTATGCAATTTTATTATTGGCACAAAGCTAATATGTGCATTAGCGGTAGCTGAAAAAGCTTTTTTGAAATAATAATATTGAAAAATGGCATATTTTTTCAATAATTTATATATTTACGCTGTTATCAAATTATTAATTAAGGTTGTTTAGTTAAGAATGTCCTGTTTAGTCTTGGAATTTATTCGATTAGACTCACCCCCTTGGTTTCGCTTTGCGAAACCTTTCCCCCTCTCTTTGG
>JARGGF010000367.1 GCA_029210905.1 Bacteroidales bacterium
TAAATTACTAAAGTAACATAACGTTATTAAAACATTTTTAAAATTACTAATTTTATAGAGTTAATGTTAACAAATAAAATAAATTATAAACTACATGAAAACCTTAGTTAAGTATCTATTAATCATTGCTTTAAATACATCCGTAATAAGCATGTTTGCTCAAGAAGTAATCGTGCAACATTATCAACCCGACCAGTTTGTATTTTGGATAACTGTGCGGGCCCAGGTAAAAATAAGCAATGAAACTAAAAAAGAAGTATATGTAGTAAGAACGGCCAGGCATAAGCCGCAGTCGGGCAAGCTTTATAACTACGAAAAAAGTCTTTGGAAAAATCTGAACTCCGGTCGCCAGCTGCTAGTTGGCCCGTTTACTGAGTACCAGGATGCTGTTAGGGCTGCTGAGATGTATGATATAGCTCGACATACCAACGAGAGCATGGCCGAACACATCCGCACCTACACAGATTCAACTGCGGCCCCGGAATATTACTGGTTTTTTCTTAAATATAAAATTATGCCTAGAACCAAGAAATTGGTGCTTGAACGCACAGCAGCCAGGGTTGCTTATGGTGACATCAAAGACTTTATGCAGGTGCTCTGGGAAGGTTTGACCTTCAAGCAATTGGCGATTGGTCCATTTCAGTCGCAGGTGGAAGCTGAAGAGGCAAAGAGGTTGTATCGGTTGGAAGAGGATTAAGTTACTGAAAAATTTGAAAATTTGAAATTGGTATATTAGAAATTGGTATATTGGTATAGTGGAAATTGTAGCTTGGATGAAAGATTTTTATTTCAAATTACTATATTTTTATTATACTATTAACCTAATAACTAATATACCAATTCACTAATAACAAATACACCAATAACTAATAACCTAATAACCAATATACTAATAACCAATTTCACCTTAAAAAATTCAATCACCCAAACACATGCCTACTCCAATGGCTGTGCGTATCAAGGTAGAATCTTTTTGCACATAATTATACCTGCTAGTGGCATCAACAAATGGAACAGAAAGTATTTCAGGGTGACGGTACGAAACCATTTCACCAAATTTTCCTTCAATCGCCAGTTCCATTGCCTTCACTCCAAACTGGGTCGCTAATATCCTGTCAAAGGCATTTGGAACCCCTCCCCGTTGAAGGTGACCCAAAACGGTTTCGCGCATATCAGCTCTACAGCCAGCATCTTTAAGATCATGCAATAATTTACTTGCAATTCCACCCAATTTTAAATTAGGGTTACCAATTTCATCGCTAACCTGGCTAAGTGTCTGTCCACCAATAGGTTTAGCTCCTTCAGAAACTACAATGTTTACATGACCTTTTCCATTTTTAAAACGGCTGTTAATTACCTTCAATATTTTGTTGATATCATATGGAATTTCAGGAATAAGACATACTTCCGCTCCACCTGCAATAGCAGCATGAAGTGCAATCCAGCCCGCATCGCGGCCCATAACTTCCAAAATAATTACCCGGTTGTGCGAGGCAGCAGTGGTAACCAATTTATCAACAGCTTCTGTAGCAATTTGTACTGCCGTTTGAAATCCAAAAGTATAGTCTGTTGATGATAAATCATTATCAATGGTTTTTGGCACTCCAATAATATTCAGGCCTTTTTCGAACAATTGCTGAGAAATTCTTTGCGAGCCATCGCCACCAATATTAATAACCGCCTCAACACCAAGGTATTGTAGCTTCCTTATCATTTCGTCTGATCTATCCACCGACGACCAGGTTCCATCTTTTTCCTTAACCGGCCAGGCAAAAGGACCACCTTTTGTGGTTGTACCCAGTATGGTACCACCTTGAAAATGTATCCCTGCAACAGCTTTCTCATCCAGCACCATTATTTCAGTAGGTTCTCTTAAAATCCCGTCAAATGATTGAATACTTCCTATCACTTCCCAGTCATTTTCTTGCATAGCTCTTTTAACTATGCCCCTTATTACAGCATTTAGCCCCGGGCAATCACCTCCACCTGTTAGTACTAATACTCTCTTTTTCATGATATATGTATTGAATGTAATTTTTATTGTTATACAAAGGTTGATTAATCACCAAAACTTATGCCCACTCCCCGAGCTGTTTTCACCAGGTTGCCATTAAGGTCTACATCGTGATATTTGTCAATTACCTCAACAAAAGGCACTGGTATAACCCTTTGTTGCTGATGGGCAACCATCACCCCAAATTTATTTTCCAGAACCAGTTCAAAGGCATGAACTCCAAGTTCAGTGGCAATTATCCGGTCAAACGCAATTGGTACTCCTCCTCGCTGTAAATGGCCCAGGATGGTTTCTCGAATATCTGCTTCGAGTCCATGTCTTTTAAGTTCTTTTGAAATCTTTAACGCCAAAGTTCCCTCTAAAACAGAACAATTTTCACCAATGGGGCATGCACCTTCAGCTACAACTATGTTAGCAAATCCCTTTTCGTTTTTATAGCGCGATCTTAACTTTCTAATTACCTTTTCGATAGAAAATGGAATTTCAGGAATAAGGCAAACATCAGCTCCTCCGGCAATTGCAGCGTGCAAAGCAATCCAACCCGCATCGCGTCCCATAACTTCCATAATAATCACCCGATTGTGAGAGCTGGCAGTAGTTACCAGTTTATCAACTGCATAAGTGGCAATTTGTGCAGCGGTTTGAAAACCAAAAGCATAATCGGTAATGGACAGGTCGTTATTGATGGTTTTTGGAATTCCTACAATATCAATTCCCTTTTTTTGTAATTCAAATGATATTTTATGCGACTCATTGCCGCCAATATGTATTATTGAAGTAACTCCTAATATTTTTAAGTTTAAAATCAGTTTGTCGCTTAAATCCTGATTCTCCGTTTTACCGTTTTTTTGTAGTACAGGATACGAAAAAGGATTACGTTTATTGTTGGTTTGCAATATAGTGCCTCCAAGGAAATGAATGCCTGAAACACGTTTATCTGTGAGAATTTCAATATCCAATGGTTCTGATAAAATGCCATCGAAACCATTGATGCTCCCTATTACTTCCCAATTATTTTCCTGATGTGCTCTCTTTACAATTGCCCGGATTACTGCGTTCATTCCAGGACAGTCCCCACCACTATTTACGATTAATAAACGTTTTGTCATAAAATATTATCTCAATTTAAACTAAAGAATTTTAAACAGTTGAAACGAAAAAGGATGCTTCATCAGGGAAATTTTGCCTGCATAATAAAAATATTCAGATATTGTAAATTTGCTTTGGATTTACACCTAAATTTAATTTTGCACGGTCAAAATAACGCCAAAATTATAAAATCAAAAGAAAAAGACAAATAATTTGGCTTCGACGAATATTAAATTATTGGATGTTAGCATTAAAAAACAATCTAAAAATCACACTTCTTAACAAAAATTATCGTACAGAATGGTTTTACCTGCGAATTATATATCTGTATATCATTACTTTATGAAAGTAACCTCATGAGTTGTAAGGATGGAATCATTCTTAATAACGAAATATTAATAATTGATTAAATTCATTTTTTAGATAATTATTTTTACAGGCTACTGAACATTTTCAATCATTTCTTGCCATTTATTCATTCCAAAATCAGAATAATGCATATAGATCTACCTATCTTTGTAATTGAAAGGTAAAAAACGAAATTTGGGCCTGCTTCGAAAACAGTAACTGACGGATTAACCTGTCAGTTATATAACTTATTGCTTATGAGTGTTTTAGACTTAATACAAAATTTTATGGACTTTTCGGACTGGACTCAATTTTATAATTTTACTGATTGGCGATACTTAAAGGGCAAACTTATTTTTATAAAACGAACATGACAGAACCTAAAAAGACAAAAATAACCCGGGCAGGCCTCAGCAACGCTTTTAAACTTTACAAATATATAAAACCATTCCGGGTGGAATATGCTTTTGGAATGTTTTTCCTATTTGGATCAAGTATCGCCAGCCTTGCTTTTCCGCAATTGCTTGGCGATCTGGTTGGAGCGGGCAATACCGGCAAATTGGTGGAAAACATTAACCGTATTGCGCTCATGCTTGTTGGCCTTTTGATTATTCAATCCACCTTTTCATATTTTCGTACGGTACTATTCGTAAATGTTACCGAAAATACATTGGCATATTTACGACAAAGTACTTATAATCATTTAATTAAGCTGCCTGTCCGCTTTTTTGAACAACGACGTGTAGGCGAATTAAACAGCCGGATTTCATCAGATGTTACCTTGCTTCAGGAAACGCTTACCACCACCCTGGCAGAATTTATCCGACAGATCATCACCATCATTGGAGGCATTGCTTTTCTGGTATATATTTCAGGCAAGTTGACGCTTTTTATGCTTGCTATTTTACCGGGCATTATGCTTTTGGTGGTGTTTTTTGGCAGATATATCCGAAAATTCTCAAAAAATATACAAAGTGAAGTAGCCGAATCAAATACTATTGTGGAAGAAACCCTGCAAGGCATTCAAAGTGTTAAAACATATACCAACGAGCTTTTTGAGATGCTCCGTTACAAAAAACGTACTAATGAAATTGCTAAAATAGCCATGAAAGCCGGACGATACAGGGGTGCTTTTTCAGCATTTATAATATTGGGATTATTTGGAGCCATGGTAGCGGTTATTTGGCGAGGTTCGGTGATGCTTTCGCAAGGTTTTATTGATTCTGGTGAATTATTTTCTTTTGTGATTTATTCGGCCTTTATTGGAGGTTCGGTTGGTGGCCTTGCCGATGTTATTGCCCGCATTCAAAAATTTATTGGTGCTACCGAAGATTTATTTGAGATTTTTAACGAAGCCGAAGAACCAATTACCGAAGATGAATCCTGGCCCAAAAAGACATTATCGGGACAAATTACCTTCAAAGATATTTCTTTTGCCTATCCATCCCGTCCGAACGAGCATGTTTTACATAATATTAATATCAATATCCCTGAAAATCAATTAATTGCATTAGTGGGTCCCAGCGGGGCAGGCAAGTCAACATTTGCCACACTATTGCTGCAATTGCACCGGCCTGATAATGGAAAAATGTTGTTTGATAGCATTGACAGCAGCGAACTTCCACTTTCATTTATCAGAAGTCAGATTGCTATTGTGCCGCAGGATATCTTTCTGTTCGGGGGTTCCATCCGGGAGAATATTGCCTACGGAAAACCAGAAGCCAATGAGCAAGAAATAATTGAAGCAGCTGAAAAAGCCAACGCCATGGAGTTTATCAACCGCTTCCCTGAAGGACTGGAAACCATTGTAGGTGAGCGCGGTACACAATTAAGTGGCGGCCAGCGACAACGAATAGCCATTGCCCGTGCGGTATTAAAAAATCCAAGAATTTTAATTTTGGATGAAGCTACCTCATCACTCGATTCAGAATCGGAGCGACTGGTGCAGGATGCCCTTGAGAAACTGATGCAGGGACGGACTTCAATTGTTATAGCTCATCGTCTTTCCACCATTCGCAAAGCGGACCAAATTTTGGTGCTTGATAAAGGCCGTATTGTTGAAAAAGGCACCCATGGGCAATTGATGCAGTTAGAAGAAGGGATTTACAGGAATTTGAGTGAGTTGCAGTATTCGGGGTGAAGAAGAAGTGACTGAAGTGAACTAAAGTT
>JARGGF010000368.1 GCA_029210905.1 Bacteroidales bacterium
ACAATATAATTGGAGCAAATATCATGGGAGGAATTGATAATTCGCGCTTCTGCAAAGATGATTATATTAAAATTGATAATAACATACTATTTGGAAATAAAGGTGGCGACTTATATTATACCCCGGCAAGTAACACCAAATTACAGTTAAGTGCTGATCAGTTTGGTGATTTGGAATTTGCAAGTGTTAATGGCAACGATGGAACTGCCCCTGAAATCCCTGTAAACCAGGCCTATCTGAAAGGTTTTTTCGGCGCCCGGTACAAAGAAACAACCAGTTATGATCCAAACTCTGCACAAAACCAATGGGCAAGAGCGTTGGGGATGAACCAACAGGGCTCTATGAGTTCAAGTGCTACGATGTTTATGAATAAATATCCATGGAAAGAATCACTTAAATTATTTGGTGCATCATCTAAAGCCGGAGCTCAAATGCCAAAATCAAAATAGAAACTCGCTAAGCCTACGATTCTGCAATCAATTACCTGCATATCAGATGAATTTTTAATTCTGATGTGCGGGTTTTTTTAATAATTTTAGTTCCTTCTCAAAAGCTTTACTCATAAAACATATTTTTAGCGAAAATGAATTGCCCATGGCTTCACCCACGGGTTAGTAACTAAATGAAATCTGGCTTTAGAAAATATAAAACCTCTTAACAATTTTAAAATACTTTTTATAAATAAATTTAAATATATCTTCTTTAAACATGTTGATTCAGATAAAATTCGTATTTTGCGCAAAATCAAAGATTTGCATACTAAAAAAGTATGGTTTATCTCAAAAGTGCATTAACCTATCTGCCCTAAACAATGAGTGTAAATAAACTTTTAATAATAGCTTTGTTAACCTTTACTAATATTCTTCTTTCGGCACAGCATAAAATTGATAGTCTTGAAATTAATTTAAAAGCAGTTGATGAAATTCAAAAGGCAGAAATCTATTATTTATTAGCTGAAGAATACTTTACCGAAGAAAATTACGACACCGCACTTAATTATTATATAAAATCCGCCGAACAATCTTTAAAATACATTGATACTTCGTATTATTATGTAATGAGTGGATATGGAAATGCCGGGTATATTCTAAACGAACAGGCAGCATATATAAAAGCCATTGAATACTTTCAACTTTCCTTAAAATATGCCCAATTGGCTAATGATAACTTAGAAGTTGCCACTGCATTTATGAATCTTGGAAATGCTTACATAAAAATGGGCAATTACGAAAAAGCAGCCTTTTATTTTGAAAAAACTTTAGAAACTGACCTGGAATCGGGCAATCATACCTATCTGTCTACCGATTATAATTCTTTGGGAAAACTCTATGAATTGTGGCAAAAATATGATATTTCACTTGAATATTTCAAAAAGGCTTTAGCTATAGACTCTAAGGAAAACAATAAAGAAAAAATGGCTATAAGGCTAAACAGTATTGGAGTGAATTACAGAAATTTACATCAGCTTGATTCTGCAATATTCTATATCAATGAAGCCCTAAAAATTGAAATGGAACAGGGTGATGAAAAAAAGATTGCCATCCGTTATTCAAATTTAGGAAGTGTATTTACCCTCACCAAAGATTATCAAAAAGCAACAGATTATTACTTAAAAGCTATCGAATTATTTGAGAAACATAATGTAAATTATTCATTATGCATAACTTACAACGAATATGCAGGTTTGCTTTTTGAGAAAAAGCAGTATGCTGAATCTGCCATTTATTCTGAAAAAAGCATAGCAATAGCCTCTGAAATAAAATATAATTTAATGCTCCTTGAAAACTATCGCAGGCTTTCATTAATAAATGAAATTCAAAAAAAATATCTTCCAGCCCTTGATAATTATAAAAAATATGCAGAAATAAAAGATTCTATTTTTTCTGAAAAAAGCATGCAGAGCATCAATAATCTGGAGATAAAATATGAAACCGAAAAGCTGGAAAATGAGAACATTAATCTGAAAAATGAGTCCAAAATCAAGGATTTGACCCTACAACGAAGGCAAATTTTGCTTTTTGCATTTATAAGCATTGCCCTTCTGGTTATAATTTTGGCATTTTTTCTGTATAAACGGATAAAATTAAAAAACAGGGTAAATCAAATATTATCAGAAAAAAATCACCAACTTGAAATTCTAAATGCTACAAAAGATAAGTTTTTTGGCATTATATCCCATGACCTGAGAAATCCTCTTTCAGCCTTTAAAAATATCACCTCATCATTGGAAACAAATATTGATGAAATAAGCAAGGATGAAATAAAGTATTTTGTTTCGGAACTAAGCAGCTCATCATTAAGCCTATACGAGCTACTACAAAGTTTATTGTTATGGGCACAAACTCAATCCAGCACTATCCAATGTAAACTTAAAGAAATCAATCTCCTGGAAGCTGTTAAAAATACCATTAAATTATTTGAGTTAAATATTTATGAAAAAAACCTGAAAATTACACTCGATCTAGATAAGGAGATATCAGTTATGGCAGATGTTGAAATGCTACAGGCAATTTTGCGCAATTTAGTCTCCAATGCCATTAAATTTACTCCGGTATACGGAGAAATTAAGTTGTTATCAGAATCTGCTGGCAATATGACTATTGTGTCAGTCCAGGATACTGGCATTGGAATGTCGAAAGCTGATTTAGATAAACTTTTTAAAAATAATGTGGATGTTAAATCAATTGGAAACTCCTCTGAAAAAGGTGCCGGGCTTGGTTTAATTATCTGTAAAGAAATGCTTGAAAAATGTGGTGGTAAGATTTTTGTAGAAAGTGAGCAGGGAAAAGGAACTATTTTTAAATTTACCTTATCAAAAGCCAGCTCATGAATACCTGCATCGATATCTACATAGTTGATGACCATAAAATTGTACGCGATGGTCTAAGGGCAATGCTCATGGGTGTGCCTGATATTAAGATTATTGGGGAATCTTCAAAAGGTACCGATTTTATTAAATCTCTTGAAAATAATCAAACTCATATTGTTATTTTAGATATTGGTTTACCTGATATTTCCGGTCTTGAAATAGCAAAAATAATTAAAGAAAAATTCCCTGACGTTAAAATAATTATACTAACTGCCAACACCGATGAAGAGAGCATTATAGTCGCCGTTAAGAATGGGGCTGCTGGATTTTTATCAAAAGATGCCTCGAAAGAGGAATTTTTAGATGCCATCAGGACTGTTAACGATGGTAGCCAATATTTTTCAGCAGCCATTTCTAAAATAATTTATTCGGGATATATTAATACCATAAGGCAGGAGCAAAATTCTGATATAAAACCACTTAGCATTCGAGAAATAGAAGTAATCAAACTGATTACAGATGGATTGAGCTATAAAGATATTGCTGAAAAACTCTTTATTAGCAGCCGCACAGTAGAAACACACCGCAATAACATACTTGAAAAACTGGAGCTAAAAAACAATGTGGAACTTGTAAAATATGCAATTAAGCATAAAATATGCAGTCTGGATTGACTTTTAGAATGATCAATTCTTCATTTATTGCAAAATTTCAACAATGTAATCTTGTGATTATCTGCATTATAGATAATTACAATTATCTAAATTTTTTTTACAAAAGATCTTGTTTTAAAAAATGAGATTTTTATGTGTCAACTCAAACCTTTTTTTTATTAATTAAGAATACTTCTCGATCAATTCTCCATCCTCTATTTTTCTGTTTGCCTGTACTTTCGAATTGTTAAAATCAAGTAAAACAAATAACAGAAAAAATGAAAACTTTAAAAAACTTTAGAAACATTATTTTATTATGCTTAATAGTTTTAGCTGCAAGCTGCAGCAAGAAATCAGATAATAATAAAGTTGAGCCTTTGGTTGAAGCTGAACCACCTTCTATTAAAATTATTGGTGGTGTGCAAGATTTTGCCGGAGTAATCGGTTCGCCTTATAATGGTGAGGTAAACTTTGTAATAGAAGCCACAACTCCTGCCGGATTTAAAAACTTAAATATTTACAAAATCGTTGATGGAGCACAATAATTACTAAAAAGTCTGTAACTTGAAGATGTGCAATTAAAAACAGAAAAAACATACACTGCCGAATTCAGCTATTTAATTGAACCCGAGGATGTTGATCGCGAAGTGTATTTTGAAGCAAACGCCGTAGATAATGAAAACAAAATAACTGAAACAATAAACCTAGCTAATTTACAGGCATCTGAACAAATAATATTTTTTGAGAAAACTGTTGGAAAAGCATTACCTGCTGTAGATGGAGGAGTTGACACTCCCAACTTCTTAACACTGGGCACTGGCACTACTGCCACTGATTTAGCCACAATAGTTACAAATGACCTTTCAACTATGGTTGATCTCGCTTTTAGTGTAAATGACGGACTTTGTTATTATCTAAGTTCACTTAAAAGAATATGAAAATCTTCTCTCCGAATTTGAATTTATGCGTGTTCACAATAGCTTTTTAATAAACCTTAACGAGGTAAAAAGCTTTGTTAAAACCGAAGGCGGCTATATATTAATGAACAATAATGCACAAATAAGCATATCGCAAAAGAAAAGGGAATTCTTTATGGAGAAAATGAGCAAATTGATTTAACATGTTACCTTCAATAGTGATAAGCCAACAAAAATGGATAACACTAAAAATCCCTTGCTACCCGCCTCCCCAAAGGATAAGTAGCAAAGGATAAATTAATATACTAATGGTTTAAACTGAAGCTTATTATGTAAGAATTGCCTCCTGATTTTCGACCTGGTACTCCCCTCTTTCAAGCAACACTGCATGATACATTGATGCAAAAGCTGCTGTAATCCAGATAATTGCAGGAATAATGCCAACCACTAATAATGCAAGTCCTCCAACGGCAATCAGGATTGCTAGTAGGGCCATTCCAAATATTCTCCAGCCATAACCTTTGGTTAATCTCCAGCTCTCTTCAACTGCTTTCACTGGATCAAGCTTTTTATCCATTACCAGGTAGGGTACAAATGCAAGCCTACAGGCAAATATGATCCCCGGAATGATTAAAAATATAAAACCAATGACAATTATTGATGTTGAAAGCAAAGCTGCCAAAACTACATTCAGGTAATTTTTAAAGACATCAAAAATTTCTTTCACTTCAAATGATTCATTTCTAACAGCTCTTAGTCTTAGAAATGCGGCCCCATAGCGCATTGGGTTAATCACAAATAAGGTATAGGCAATAGCAAATATCTTTAATAAGATTAAGCCCGCAGATATTGGTGAATCATGCTGCCAATGAAACGAAACATTTTCGTCTATTTTAATTTGGTCTATTCCATGTCCAAACGAATCCAATTTAATAGTCGTATATTCATTCAATATTCCAGTAGGTAAATTAATAACACCCAGTATTATCAAAACCAGGAATAAGGGCAAAAAATACTTTTTCATAATATCCCAAGCGTGGCTGTATACAGAACCAACTCTGGGTCTAATTGTTACCGAACTAATTATTTCCATTTTTTTAAAATTTAATTGTTAAAACATTTTCTTTTAAACTGTAGAGACTCCGAAATGCTGAAGGCACTTCTATGTATTTCTTTCAATCAAAAGTAAATGTAAAAATGCTCCTAGTCAATCCAACCATAGTAG
>JARGGF010000369.1 GCA_029210905.1 Bacteroidales bacterium
CCATTTCAGGTTTTTCGTCCATCATTGCCTGACAGGCTTTAAAAAACTCTTTATCAGGATTTTGAGGTTCAACAGTTTCATAAATTTCAATAAATCCGTTAAATGCCGCATTATTTTGAGAATTTACAGCGCTTTCAGTGTAAATATAACTTAGCATGCCAGAAAAAGCCAACAAACGTTTTGAAAGATGACTGCCTCTTTCTTTATCTTTTAGATTCAGAATTTCGTTCTTTAATTTGTCAAATTCATTGTTTTTGAATGAATTAAGTATTTTTTCCTGATTATCAAGCTCTATCCTTTTTTCTTCTTTTTCATTTTCAATACCTTTCTTTATCTGTGGATTTTTTAGTAATACCTTATAACTACTTTGATAATCAGCTATATCATAAATTCCTTCTAAGTCTTTCAATAAAACATGATACAGTTTATATGCGCCAAAATTATCATCAGCCATTATTAATTGGTTGATGGTATCAGCATAAGAACTTGTATAATTCCTAACTAAATTATCATTTATGGGAATTTGCCCTTGTTTCATCGCCATCAAATCAAGCCATTGTACGGCCTTGTTAATTTCCTGAATTGGAGGCCATTCGTGCCCCCCATTGAAAGTAATCAGTTGATTCACGAAGCCACTTTCAGTAAGTGCCTTATCCAGGGTGTTTATTTCCTGATAGTTAAAATCATTAAGTCCGACAATACTGATGTAGTCGAATTTTTTTGTTAATTCCTGACCAGGAGTTGGCATCCCGCTTCCACACGCTATTACTCCTTTAACTCCACCTTTATAAATAGCCACTGAAGAAGCTATTTTAGCACCACCCGAAAAACCAGCAGTATAAATTCTTTGCTGATCAATGGAGAATCTGCTTAAAACATCATCCCAAAGACTGTTAACTATAGGATTTATATCCCTTAATCCATTTTTTGCATTATTTGAGGCAACAATAACATAACCATATAGTTCTGCTGCGTTTTTAAATCGTGAAACAGCAAGTGGGCCTCTTGCATGTGCATCAAAAGCAATTATTAAGGGATATTTTTTTGTGGCGTCATAATATGATGGTAAATAATAGGCATAGTCATGCTCTTTACTGGTTCTGCATGGAACTGATTCTATTAGTGTGCCAGACTGTATTTTTCTTTGGGTATCATTCACCACACTCTGATCTTTAGTTTCAGCGCCTCCACAAGATGCAAGTACAAGAATATATATTAAAATTGATTTAGGGCTATAATTAAACAAATACATGAATGGATTCATATTAGTTTATTTAGGGGGTGAAAAAAAGAAATTCCAAACCAATTTGGTCTGGAAGCTCAATTAGGATTTTATAAATATTTTTTAAAACAGACCATGTATTTCAGCATCAATTCTGTCAATTATAAAGCTTAAATCCTTAGGTACTCCCTGAAAATCAAGGTTGTTTACATCAATAACCAATAATTTACCAAGATCGTATCCCTGAACCCAGGCTTCGTATCTTTCGTTTAGCCGCATTAAATAATCAAGACGAATGGTATTTTCATATTCCCTTCCCCGTTTCTGGATTTGATTTACTAAGGTTGGAACTGAAGCTCTTAGATAAATTAACAAATTAGGAGGTTCTACCAATTTACTCATTAATTTAAACAACGAAAAATAATTTTCAAAGTCCCTGGTGGTCATCAAGCCCATAGCATGGAGGTTAGGTGCAAAAATATGTGCATCTTCATAAATTGTCCTGTCTTGTATTACCGTTTTGCCTGATTGACGAATTGAGAGCACCTGGTTAAAACGACTATTTAGAAAAAACACTTGCAGGTTAAAAGACCAACGCTGCATGTCTTCGTAAAAATCATTCAGATAGGGGTTGTCATCAACGTCTTCGTAATGTGCTTCCCACTTGTAATGATTTGCCAATAAGGTGGTTAAGGTAGTTTTGCCAGAACCAATATTGCCTGCAACTGCTATATGCATATCTAATAGGTATTATAGAATGTTTGCTAATGAGTCAAGGTTCGAAAGTACTCAAATTTTGGTTTTGGTACAAATCATTTTTATCAGTACGAGTATGCCCAGAAATAAAAGATCTCTCAATTAATTAATCCGTATATATAGGCTTTATTTATAGCACTTATTTTACTATTTACTCCTAATTTTCTGTATATTTCAGCTCTGTGTCTTTTATAGGTTGGTTCTTTTATATTCAAATGTTTACAAATAATTGGTTGAGAATCAGCATTTGCCATTAAACTAAGGATAAGTAATTCTTGGTTGGTGAGATTCTCATTATAAGTTTTGAATTCCGTTATTTTTAATGGTTTAAATAAGTTTATTTCACCGGTCTCAATGTTGTAAACTTCAGGTTTTATAAATTTTGTAGTATGTTCTATAGTAGCAAGGCTTAACCAAACCTTACCTTTTTTATCAAGTAATTGAGGTTTTACACGATAAAGGGTGTCTATTTTATTTTTTTCGCCCAACATACGAACATTCAATGAAAAAATAAAGTTTGTTCGTTGATTGATTTCCTGTTTTAATAAAAAAGCATATGCTCTGTTTTGTATTTGCTGCATTAGAAAAATATCCTCCATGTAGGAGTGTTCAATTAAAAACTGATACCCCTTTTTCTCATAGCTTTTGGCATTTATGAAAAAGGGGGAATTGTCGGATATGAAAAGAAATTCATTTTTATAATAGTCAAAAATTGTAAAACATTTTCCAGTGAGTTTTGACAGATCCCTTATTTGTTTTACAAGTATATCTGCCTCCTTATAGTCAATGTCTTCCCTACTAATTTTTTGAGGAAGTATAAAGTCCTCATGTTTAATTTTCATTTGGTTTAGCACGTTTGGTATTTTAAAGGTTTAGCAAGAGTATTTATTTAATTGTATTGTGCTTAATATTAATACTATATGAAATCAATATGCAAATTTTATCAAAATTGATCCCCCAGGGATCATTGTATTGCTATAAATTCTGATTTACATTTGCAAAACATATAAAAATGGACATACAGCGAAGCCTTCAAACCCAAACTGTATGCCCTTTCAATTTGTATTGGCACATGGCCAGTACAAAATTAAGTATATTATTAACATTTAAAACTTATTTTGTATGAGAAAATTTATTTTTATTATGCTAACTTCTATTTTAATCGCCTTTACAGCTTGCCAGAAAGAAGATTTAGTAGAAAAAAAAACTGTGACAACTCTTAAAACAAAACCAGTTGAAGTATTACATGGTATGCTGGTTTTCGATAGTGAGGAAAGCTTTGATGCCAAACTAAAGGAAATTCAAAACCTCGGCAATGAAGAAAGAAAAACCTGGGAAGAAGATCTTGGGTTTAAGTCTTTTGACAGGTCTATATCAGAAATTCTTGATGAACAAGCTGCGTATGAAAAACAGTTTGCCTACCATACTCAGGAAGAAATGGAGAATCTTATAGAAGGTGGAGAGATTGATGAGTATTCGCCAATAATAAAAGAATATGTTAATAAAGGAATTATAGAAGTTGCTATAAACGAAAATAAAGAAAGATACTTTAATATTAACAGTCCTATGTATTCATCGGTCGTAAACATTGATGGATTTGTTGCTGTAGGGAACGAAATACTCCAATACACAAAAGATAAGTTCAAATTGATTAAGTCTTTGGATTATAGTAAAATAGAGGAACTGAAGTCAATTAAGGATAATGTTAATGATGAAACTTTTTTTGTGACTGCAATAAAAAGAAAAGAAAAAGTAGCTATCGGTCAAGAATTTGAATACTCAGCTGAAAGTTTTACTACGGATCGAAAAAAGATCGTAGCTACAGAAACATATCAATTTTATGATCGTTATCATAATGGAATTTTTTACGAAGCGAATTATACTGTTAGATTTGTAAATATGCGCAAGGGCATGTTTTTCTGGAACAACCAAGTAGCGCAAACCTGGGTGTGGGGGAATTTTGAGATTGAGGCTAAGGGAATGCCTAATGGTAAAGAAAACCTTAATTTTAGCTATCCTGATATGAATGTCGCTTATACAACAATAACTGTTCTAAAGAGAAAATTTTTCAAGTTAGATTATTTATATTCTCCACATGGTGGCCCTCAAATATTTAGTTCAACATGGAGTTTCGTCAGAACAGGCGGGTCTCATGGACTTGGAGTAAGGCTCATTAACCATATCAGGTATGAACGATTTTAATACTACAACATTTTAATCAAATTTTAATTAACACTCCTTAAACATTAAATTATGAAGATACATAAACTCTTTTTCATTATATTCGTTATTACACTCATTACGTCATGTACAAAAGATGATTTAATTGATCAAATAAAAGAAACCCAAATTAAAGAACACCATGAGTTATTCACGCAAAACGGGATGCTTGTTTTTGATTCTGAAGAAAGTTTTGATGCAAGCTTAAATAAGGTGCAAAATATGGATTATATGGAAAGAAAGAAATGGGAAGAAGAACTTGGTTTCGAATCGTTTAACAGGGCTGTAGGAGAGGTTATTGATGAACAAATTTCCTACCAAGCAAAATTTGCTTCTTTGGATCCGGAAGAACTTCTAAAGCGTTTATTAACAGGCGAGATTGAAGAGTTTTCACCATCTATGAAAAAATACATAGAGAAAGGCATCATATCAATTGTTATAGATGAAAATAATGAGCAAAATTTTGATGTTAATTATCCTCTGTATCCCTCGCTTGTAAATATTGACGGGTTTGTGGTTGTTGGAAAAGAAATTCTGCAGTACAAAAAAAACAAATTTAAATTAATTAAATCTCTTGATTTTAATAAGATAAATCAACTGGAAACACTTAATGATAATATTAATGATAAAACTTTCTTTGTGACTGATATAATAAAACAAACAAGGGAAAAAGTCACCCTTTATAGTCCCATCTTTAAGTATTCTGCTGAAAGCTTTACCAATGACCGTCAAAAAGTTGTGGCTACAGAGACTTACATATATTATGATAGATATTATGATGGAATAAATTATGAGGCCACTTATACTCTTGAAGTTACAAATTATAAAAAGTATTGGGGGTTTTTAAGTTGGAATTGGAATACAGAATTTGCCAGAACATGGGTGTGGGGTAACTTTGAAATAGAAAGAAGGGTTCCATTTCTGCCTAAAAAAGTTGATTTTAGTTACCCAGATAGAAATATTTCCAGTTACACTTATACACTTTCTAAAGAAACGTTCTCCAAATATGATTACCTAAATAATAGCTTTGGTGGCCCAAAAATACTAAATTCAACTCTAAATGTTACCCGATGGGGAGGTGATCATGGGCTTGGTGTAAGGTTAATTAACCATGAACGATATGAACGTTTTTAATGTAATATTTATTAATTTTTAAACAATAAACGCTAAATTATGAAATTGCTGAAACTAATTAATGTCTTGCTCCTGATTGTTTTTATTTCATCTTGTACAAAAGACAGTTTTTATAATCAAATAAATGAAACTAAACCCGTTGAACATCATGAGTTATATGTTTCAAATGGAATGCTTGTATTCGATTCCCAGGCAAATTTTGATGCTACCTTAAAAAAGGTACAGGAAATGGATGATTCCG
>JARGGF010000036.1 GCA_029210905.1 Bacteroidales bacterium
CTCCTTTTGCACTGTATTTATCGTTTAACCAGACTTCATCAGATGATTTTTCGACTTTTACAACACAAATTGTTTTTCCTTTAATAACTGGAAATTGCATACTTATGCATTTCTGGTATTGGTTACCAAAGGCAGTTTCGAAAATGGTGTCGAAATAAGTAAGGAATTTGTCTTTTTTATCCTGACCTTTAAATGTTGAATAATCGTTTTCTAAACCGAGTATTGCCCCGTTATCATCAACACCAATAAATAGTTCGCCACCTTCGGAATTCAGAAATGCTGCAATACTTTTTAATGCACTGTGTTCTATTTCTCGTTTTTCTTTTTTCTCTTTTAAGCAAAAGCGAAGTGTAGATTTTAGTTCTATTTCTTTGTTTTCTTTTTGAGCTATTTTTGATACCCAAATTTGACTTTCTTCAGTTTCGTTGCCTATTTCTTCCCGAACTTTCCTAAACTCCTCTAAAGTAAGTTCTTTCTGCGTATCTTTTACCAAGGGGAAAGTACTCAAAATATAAGCAAATTCTTCTTCTGTAAGTTCGTAAATATTGGCAATAATACCGTCCAATTCTGCCCTTAATTTGTTCCGCTCTGTCTCGTTGGTTACTCCGCTTTCAGATGACCAGGTAGTTAGCATTACTTCGTTCCACAAATCAGCAAATTCGGTGGTGGTGCAAATAAGTTTGGTTGCTCGCTCCACAATTGGGCGAAACCATTTGTCGGTGGAATTAAGACGAGGAATAGGTAAATTATTGATAATGAATTTTGTGATATTGGTTGTTGCTTGATTTCTTACGACGTAATCTAAAATGAATGAATTAAGGAATGAAACAATATAAAGGCTAGTTGTTTCATCAATTACAGGTTTAACATTGGCAAATACTGAATGAATCGTAATTACATTTTTTGGCAAAATTGCTGAAACTAAAGCCCTTTCATTTGTACTTGCAGCAACTCTTCTAATTGCTATTCGATATTGTTTCCAATCTCCTTTTTCAAAAAAGTGAGTTTCTCTTAAATTTTCTTCTGTAATATATTTTTGTGGTTCGGAAAAGTAAGCATCAAAATGCCAAATTAATTTACCCTCATAAATTCTAATTCCATTTCCTAGAGTATTAAATCTAAAATCATCATCAGCTGCATTAAACTCACGTGAAATTTCAATTGGTTCACCGTTTAACCATGTATTAAATAACGAGAAAGAATATATTTTATTAAAGATTTCAATTGATGATTTATTTTTAAATTCATTTATTAAAAAGCTATCTGGTGATAATTTCTTTACCAAATCAACAGAAATATTCACACTGTCATTTGCAGGAAAAAACAAAAGTTCCTCTACATCGTGACGCATGAATGAGGCTGGAAAATTATTTGATTTAAATCCCTTTTCAAAACTTAAAACAACAAATTTGAAACTTCGATGAACACCTTCAAAAATTTCTTTTCGATTTTCAAAACAAAATAAACCTGTTATCTCTGTTTTATCAAATAACAGTTCACGCAATTGTTTTGCCCCAATATCATTGTAAATTCCGCTGGGAATAACTAAACCTGCTAATCCTTTATTTTTTAATAAATTGTAGCATTGTTCGGTAAATAATTTGTATAAATTGTTATTGGCAGCCGCTTTTTTACCATCAATTATTGAAATTTGATTTATAAACTGTTTTGATTTTTTAAAATATTCGCTTACATGAGGATATTGACTTAAAAAATCTGTCCATAATTCTTTTAATTCCTTATTTTGTAATAAAATAGACAGTTCTATTTCAAAATCCTTAAGAACCATTTTGTTTTTAGTGATCTTATCACTGTGTGCGGCAAAAAATTCTTTAGCTTCTGGTTTATATACCTCCCACGGCGGATTGGTTATAATTGCATCAAACCCTCCTTTCTCTGAAAATACTTTAGAAAATTCATATCCCCAATGAAAAGGATGCAAAGCTTCAATATCAGTGATGTTTAATACACGTTTTAGAGATTTTTCAGCTATGTTTTTTTCTGTATCCCAGGTAACCTGTTCGTATTTAATTTTCAGTTTGCCAAATTCATCAAGCAACATATCGTTTAATATGGGCATTGCCTCATTACGCTTTTCGTCCACAATTTGGCGGAGTTTTAGCAATTGGCCGCGGTCAAGTATGTTATTTTCTTCGGCATGCTGGTAATTGCGTATAGCTATCTGCTTTTCGTTTAAAAGGGTGGAATAGCTTTTACTGAACAAATTGCGGCTGCCCCAATTGTTGTCGAATTCTTTTTCATTTACACGTAACATACCGATAAGCGAATTTCCGGGCATGATGTTGAAGTCGATATTAGGTAAGGGTTCCAGGTCATCAACTGTATGCGCAGAAGCTACCAAAGCCAAAAACAGACGGAGTTTGGCAATTTCAACGGCTTCTTCCATTATATCTACACCATACAGGTTGTTGGTTATAATTTGTTTTTTGATGTAATAATCGATGTTTGGGTGGTCTTTCAGGATGTTTTGTTTCCAGTCTTTCAACTCTTTATTGCCTATGAAATCAATTTTGCCAATTACAGCGCTGTATATGTCAATCAGTTTTTTGAGCGCTGCAATCAGAAATGCACCCGAACCGCAGGCAGGGTCAAGCAAAGAAAGGTTTTGGAGAATGGAATCTTTATTGTAAATCAGCTTTTTAATCCCTTCGGCATCGATGTTAAACAAGGCTTCTTCAATGGTTTCGTAATAAAACCTGCTATGAGTTTCAGTTTTTCCTTTGAATGTCATAGAAGGAAGTTGGACTTCGTTTAATTCATCGAGCAATAATTTATGGATGGTTTGCTCGCAAAGGTATTCGGTAATTTCGGTGCGGGTGTAGTATGCCCCGAAAGCCTTCTGGTTAATGTATTTCTCGAAAATATAGCCCAACACATCAGGATTGATTTCATTGTCGTCGCCACCCGGAGAATCGTTTAAACTCCAGGAATAACTGCCAAACAAATTGAAAAGGTTCTCAAAAGCTTTGTCGGAAATGGTAATTTCAGGATATTTAAGTTCTAATTTGTGTTTTAGGAACAATCCACCATTCAGGTATTTAATATTTCCTATCAATTTATTGGTTTCATCGCTCCGATTTGTTGTAGGAAGGGCGAAACCTTCGAAAAATAGTTTGTCTAAAAACAAAGAGAAAAATTTATTCTCATCAGGAGTTTTATAGGTTGATTTTATGAAATTCAGTTTGTTTGACAGGTAATTCGTATCTCCATTATCCAAAAAATGTTTCTTTTGCAGAAAGTAGATAAACATCAGCCGGTTAAGGATTACCGAAGCGTACCATTTTCGGTCGCGGTCATCGGAAATACCCTGGATATAAACCACAAATTCAAGAAATTCTTTTTGATAGTCTTTAAAGAATTTTTTGGTAACCACTTCAATATCGAGGGCTTTTTTTAATCGCTCTGCCACTTCCACTATTGATACGTTGCCTTCGGAATCAAACTCGCTAATATCAAAAACCAAAGATGAAAGTTTGGAAATGAACAAATCACCAGGCTGTCCTTTTAGATATGCATGTTCTCGTGGAATATGCTTTTTTTCCTGCACTTTGAGCCAGTGCCAAATACTTTTAGTACGGTCCTTATCAATGAAAATAGTAACATTTTCGAAATTAAGTGTTTGGATGTATTTTGCAATTTGCAATCGTTCGTTCTTTGCTGGAATATTTCCTTCAGGAACCTGAATTTCAAAAACCACGGCTCCTGAAAGTTCTGCAATTGCTGTACGTGTGAATATTAATTCTTTTACCTGTTCGTTTACCGGAAATGAATTTTCGGGGTTTGACCAGCCCAGCTCTTCTATAAAAATCTGTTTGAACTGGAAATTTTGAAGTTTGGAGCGGGTGGATTCTATGTTTATTTTGGACATATACTTTTTTATCTACTGTAATTATAAGTTAGGCACGGATAAATTCATTTAAAAAGTGGCTGGTTTTTATTATCTCTGTTGTTAAACATGGTTTCGTACTTATCCAATAAGAATTTTTCCACGGCACGCGCTAGATAATTCTCTTCTATTGCAAAAATTACAATAAAGTCCTCATATTGTATCTCTTCACTGATTTTGATTTCTTTAGCGTTTTTAGGTTCCCTCAACCATGTATTAAGCCTAAAGCCCAAACCTTTTGAACTTTCACCTATGTAAATAATTTTTTTCTTGTTTGCTTTAATAAAACAATAAACGCCGGAATATTTTTCGAACTTTTTCCAGTTTATACTTACATCTTTTGTTTCGCTAATTAAATCAATACATTGAAAGACATTAACTGACATCTCTATGTTATGTTTAATTGAAATTTCTTTTACCGAACTGATTATATTATCTAAATTATTCATATGCTTTTATCAATTAAAGAAATTTATCTTTCCGAATTTAATTACTTAATCCCAAACTACAAATAATTTGAGGTTCGATGTAAATTTCCTCATTATCGCTAACAATACATAGTTTGTTTTCTTCGCGCAGTGAAATAACCAATTCAACCAAATTATCATCATTAATTCCAGCTTTTAGTTGTCGGTTTAAAGTGTTCCTTCCAAATTCTCTTAATGGATACTTATAAATTTCGTCAATTGCTTTTTTAATTTCTTCGTTAATGAACAAAGTATCTTTATATTTTTCAAAATAATTGGTCAATCGCATATAAACCTTGTATTTAACATCTGCTTTTTTGCCCAATGTGCCTCCAAAACTTTTTTCATCTTTAACAATGTTTTCGACTGCCTGCTGAACCAGATTGTGATGAAATTCGTATTTTTCAACGGCAGGTGTATCAGCGGCACATTGAGCAGCTATTAATATTTCATATTGTGATTGAGTTATAATTTTACCTTCGCGGTTAAACCAGGTAAGAATATCATTATTACCCGTTGTTCTGGTGTAAACTAAAATACCTTGTTTATCCGGATTGTTAATGTGTTTTGTGGAATACACAACACCAGGTAATTGAGGTATAATCTTTTTAAGTTTTGGATTTTCGCCAATTGCTTGTTTCCAGATTTCAAAGGCTAAAGATGACAAATCAATTTCGCCCTTATCAGTATCATCCAATATACCAGACTTTTCATTGTATAAATTATGCAATTCTTTTGCTGTAATTTGTTCTTCAAAAAAGGTTTCATCAGAGCCAACTACATCAGCATTTTCTCCTAAACGGTTTAATAATCTGCCACGCAAATTAATAATCTGTTCTATACCATCTTCGGGCAAAAAAGAATAAGAATAAATTTGTTTGGCTTTTTGACCGATACGGTCTACACGCCCAGCTCTCTGTATTAGACGAATAATCGCCCAGGGTAAATCAAAATTCACAATGATATGGGCATCCTGTAGGTTTTGACCTTCACTAAGCACATCGGTTGCAATTAATATACTTAGTTCTTTATCCGAATCTTTTAAATCAGGCCTTTCGTTACTTACCGGGCTGAAACGGTGTGCTTTTTCTGTTGGGTTTTCATCGTTCCCAGTAACACTTTCAATTTGGCTAACTCCCAAAGCTTTCAATTCCTTAGTGAGATAATAAACAGTGTCGGCAAATTGAGAAAAAACCAATATTTTTTCGCTTTTATGGTTTTTAGAAATTAATTGAAATAGTGCTTTAAGTTGCCTGTCGCTGGATGGTTTCCAATTTTTTGCAAGCTTTAATATTTCTATTACATTATCGCAATCTTGTTTAAGACTGGTTCTGAGATTTTTGTTAAATAGTTTGCCACTTATCCATGTAAATTGATTAGTTTTCTTCGAGGAAAAAACACCATACAATTCTTTGGCAATCTTGAGATAATCACTGCCCTGAATAAACAAATTCAATGAACTTTCTTCATTTTCAATATTCTCAATGTCTATATCATCAATAACATCATCTAAAACATTTGCTTCTTGCTGACCTACCGGAATTGGTAAATTATTTTCCAAAGCATAAATAAACACATAGTTTCGAACGACCAAACGGCTCAATGATAAAAGGAAAGCGTATCCGCTACTTTCCAAACGTTTAAAAAGATTTGTCCGACTGAACCCTACTAACCTTTTTCCAGCACGGGAAAGATTTTGAATGATTTGTAATTCTTCAGCTGTAGGTTTTACTTCAGGTTTATCTTTTAGGTAATTGGCTAATCCATAACGAGGCAAATTCAATTGATTGATTATTTCGACTACTTTATCAGAATATAATTGCGCATATTGATCGTCAGGGTCGTTTGCATTAAATTCGTATTCTACCTTTTTTGGTAATCTATCTGGAAAATAGGAACGGGAACCATCAGAAAAAGTCAAATACTTTCTACCATCTTTATCGTCAGTATCTGCATAATTCTGTTTTATAAAACTACGAGTTCTCCGAACCAGGAAAAGACGCATCAGTTCACGCCAATCATCGATAAACCCGCTTTTTTCAAACGTCGGTAAACTGCGAACATGGTATTGAAAATTAGCCCTAAATTGTATTTCTCCACCAATATCTTCTAAATATCTTTCCGGACGAATTCCCAAATCTTTATCCTCTGAAATAAATAATCGAAGTTGATTTGATAAATCAAGATATGATTTATTATAAGGTGTTGCTGAAAGCAATATGACCTTGCTTTCATTTTTTCTGATATATTCCTGAATTGCTTTGTAACGCAGTCCTTCCCTGTTGCGTAAATTATGACTTTCATCGATAATCATTAAACGGTACCTGGGCAGTTTGGGCAATATCTTTTGAACTTCAGATATTGAAATAATTTTTGCATTAAGGAAGTATTTATTGTTGTATACCTCCCACATCGTAACAAGGTTTTTAGGGCAAAGAATCATGACTTCCATAAAGAAATCGTCTTTAAAAATCTTTGCAAGTGCAGTGGCAGTAATTGTTTTTCCAAGGCCTACTACATCGCCAATAAGCACACCGCCTCTGTTGTTTAAATGGTGTGCTGCAATTTGAACCGCATTTTGCTGAAAATCCAATAAATCATTCCTAAAAACTTCGGGAACATTGAACTCATTTAAACCCGCCCTTGCTTCTCTTGCAAGATGATACGCTATCTTCAAGTAAATATAATATGGGGGCAATGATTTTTCAGAAGCCCAACTATTATCAATTACATCAGCCAATTCTTGTGAAATGTCAATTGATAAGCGGTCGTTCCACCTTTCCTCAAACCATTTCGCAAGTTTATTGGTCGCATCTTTATCTACTACATCAATATTTAATTCTCCCTGTCCTTCAATTCCTGATAGTGTTAAATTGCTGCTTCCCAAATACCCATTTATAGGGTTTAGTTTATCATTTCGGAAAAGCAAATATAGTTTTGCATGCAGTGGCGTTTTTAAATAAAGTTTAAAAACAACCTTTTTATCTTTAATCTGTTTTGAAAGTTTTTGCAGATAAATTTCATCATCATTTGAAGGGACACCTATTGTAAGTTGTTCTTTAAAATCTTCAGCAATTTGTTTTTTTAATTTAATTGCTGTTTTTAAATCAATTAGTTCACCTTTTTTGAATGAATGAAATTCACGCAACATATCCTTAGGAGGCCTTTGCATACCAACCATTAAGCGGCAACGGTTGTTTTCTTCTCCTGTCCAACCATCAATGTAATCAGCAACTTTTTTCCAACCACGTAAATTGAAATAGCCCACACAAAAATCTGATCTGTATGAAACTTTTAAAGCATCTTCAAGGCCTTCAAGTAAATAGTTTTCAATATTGTCGTAAACAATTGGCATAAAATATTAATTATTCATTAGCATGTATTGATAATTTGTTTCTGAACTTATTAATTCTCAATAAAATACAATTGTAAAGATATAAATCATTCATAATTTTAAAACTAAAAACTGCTCTTTGCAATTGAAGGAATATTAAACATCTATACAGTATGAACTTGTATTATTTCCTATATTAATTATAATTTCTAAAAGTGCAAAAATATCTGCATATAAGCTTGAAGAATTGAATTATAAATTAAAACCGAAAATGATTTAAAAGCATTTAGCAATAAAGAGTTTAGTTAAGTTTTATTAATTGATTCATATAGTTTTTGAAATAAATTTTTATAATTTTCTTATGTATTTCATTAAACCCCAAATACACCATCGAATTCAGGTAAATCATGAATTGCCAATTCAAATAATCTTCCATATGATTTTCCGTTGACATTAAAGAATTAACAATTTTCACTCGTTAGCTAATTTTTGTTATAACTGGCAATTAACTAGATACTTAAATTTAATACTTAATCTTTTTAATTACATATAATAGAAATATTTATTAGGTGGCTCAACTCCCTCATCAAGATATTGAACAATTTCACCAACCTTTCGTGCGAATTTTACAGTTATAGGAAATCTGTCGTAATAATTGCAATTATTGAAATTCATTTTGGTTAAAGCAAGGATTTCTTCACATACCTTTCTAAGAGTAGACTCACCATCATAGATATGAACTTCGATGGGATTGGGTATGTGAACTCCTGGGAAACCTTCGTAATAAGGAATATAACCAGTTGAGTAAAGAACACCAGTAGCCTTATCAATTTCCAATAATGTCCCTCTCATCACCGGATATTTCCCTTCCTCTCTAAGGAGCCGTATTTTCGATTCTTTAATTGCAACAAGGTCTATTTGACAATCATCTCCCAATACCTCATTTATCCCATCTTTTAAGCCCTCAACTTCCGCATAATCTTTATTTATTGCAGAATCCCAATAATCAGTTGTTTTATGAATTACAACTCTTGAAGGTTTATGCCGATTATATTCGGAATATTGTTTAATAATCCTCTGAACTAAGTCTTTAGCATATTCATAAGTTAGGTGCGGTGCAGGAGTGTTTGTTTTTTCAGCATCCCATTCAAACTGATCGCCAATAAAAATCAATCCTTTTCCTTCAAAATTAAAAGCCTGGGCGAGACTAGCCCTCATTTGTGAAGTTTCACTATTTAAAGCTTTATGAAAACTTATGCCAATAAAACATGTATCCTTATCTTTTACTTTTAATGCCCAGGGTGTACCCCCGTTTTTATAATAGTTGGCAACAACAAAATTCCAGGCTTGCATCGATAAATCCTGAATTGATTTTTTCTTGCCAGTTAATGTATCTTCGAGAATTAACTGAACAGGAATAGGGTTTGGCAAGGAAACCAATTGAGCTTTTAGAAATCTGCGTAAATTGAAATAAAATCTACCTTGCGGTATTGATGCAAATTTTTTATAAACATCACTGCCAATTATGATGAAAATTACGTTTGGTTTGTTTATTGATTTCTTTTGAATTGCATTGTATCCTTCAATGATTAAATCTGAATATCTTATTGCTTTGTCAAAAAGCTTTCCATCCATTTTTAAGGTTTCCTTAATACTCGCTTCTTTAATGATGAAATTATTAAGGGGGTCATTTACAAATTCTGCATTAAAGCAACTATCTGAATTAAAACCAGGAAAATCGGGATTTATTTTTTTGTTGGTTCTAAATGTTAAATCATCATCTTCAATATCTGTTAAATCATTTGTAAACAGACTTTGCATTTCGGAATCTGAATTGTCACCATTAATGATAACTTCCCCATCCTCAATTATTTCAGTTTCATCGGATGAATTTATTTCCTCAGGACTAGCTTCAATTTCTCCTTCAAACCTTGCAATGTAATCATGTAAATCCTGAATATTGTTTTGAGTGCCAATAACACCAAGGTGAAGCTCGGTTCTGTGAGTCTTATTTGAAACTGAGAAAAAACCACCCATTCCAATCCCCATTTTGGGATCGTCGCACATAAAGTTGTTGCCAAATTCAAGTAATGGTTCTTTTATTAGTTCAATCTTCATCGTTAAAAAATGGTAAGGATGTTTGAATTGTGTTATCCGTTTCGGCTTTTTTATTTATTTTCCGTTTCTTGGTGTCCAAAGGAATTCCAAAATTAACATCAAAGCGTTTGGGTTCCATTAGAATAATGTCAAAATCTTTTGATTCCCAAATATTTATTGTTTTACTTTTACCAGCCAAATATGAAAAAATAAAACTATTATAGCCCAGCACCTGTTTGTTAAATTCTCGAGCAGTTAAATAGTTTGTATATTTTGTAATTTTATCAGGAGGCAATGTTTCTTTGCCATCTTTCGTAAACAAGTATTTTGGGAGTAGGCTTATATACAATGTGTTTTCCAAAAAGTGATGCTGTATTTCAACAGCATGATGCCTGAAAAATTTGTCCCTGGCATATTCGTGATACGAAACTACAGTCTTGGGTCTTGTATTAGTTCGATATCTTGATTTATATGTTATTTCCTTAACCAAAGAATTTTTAGGTTTATGAAAATAATATCTCCTATAGTCTTTAGAATAATCAAGACCCTTTAAATAAAGAAACTTTTTTAAATAAAGATTTAACAATTCAATAAAATGATTCTGAATATCCTTATCCAGGTTGATTTGAGACAGATTTAACAGATTAACATTGTCGGGAGCCAGCACATCTTTTAATTCCTCAATTTTACGCAAATCTTCAAAAGAAAAGACCTGGTTGGCATAAATTGCAACCACTAAATCAGTTGGAGCTGAAAAGGCTTCATAGAAAGTTTTTTTGCTTTTTATGTGTCCATTAAGAGTGAATTGATATAGAATTTTAGGAATTTTCTTATACGGATGCAAATTTGTAAAAATTTGTTCCCTTGCACTGAAATTCACCCTCTCTTTGAAAAAAGCAGAATATTTATTCAGAAAATTATTGTTGCCTTCAATTAGCTTGTCTTGTAATTTATTGAATTCTATACTATTTGCTAAACCTCGTTGAATGAATTGATGATCCTGCGGGCTAATCTTATGACAATATAAATCATCATTTCGATCATCATAAAAAATCAACAAAACATCTGTTTTGTAATTACTCCAATATTCAACATCATCTTTTCGGATTGATATTTCAATAGATGTTTCGGATTCTTTTTTTATGTATCCGGTATTTGAATATGAAGATTTAATTTGAACAGCAATTATTTCGCCAGTTACTTCGAATTTATTTTCTTCGTTTTTTCTAACTAACTCAATTTCTCCATCGATTCCAAAATCGTGCTTCGACTTTTCCCTAAAGATAATATAGGGGTCATGATTAACACAAAAACTGTTAAACTTTGCAACTCCTTTGTCGCCAACAATTTGAGATTTTGAAATATATTTGGTCATTTAGCTAATCAATCGTTATACTACTTACATTATCCGTTTTTTACAAGAAACTATTAAACCAATCAACTAAAGTTTGTTTCACTGTTTCATAATCTGTCAATTTTCCAGATAGCTGATGTGCCAGGCTATTTTTCCAGGCCATTTTAAGTTTTCTGTCATTATCCGGATTAATCAACTGTTCAATTCCTGTAAATATATACCCTTTATATTCCATTTTTCTGATAAAAGCATCACGAAGTGCTTTTAAGTCAATATCTTTATATTTGCCAGAAAGAAACCATAAGTCATATAAATCACGAGGTGCTGTATATGAACGTTGGACCAGCGAACGCATTTTCTCAGATAATACTTCCAATATTGAATAACAGGATATTTGTTTTGAATTGACAGTCAAATTATCAGAGTATTCATGCGAAATATCTCTTTCCTGGAAAGGGAATATCATTAGTTCGTAAAGAATAATCTCGATTTTAATCTTTGTTTGCCAGCGTTCAGGAGGTGGTGGGGTTTCATTCCGGGGATGGTCGGCACCCCAAAACTTAATCATTGCTTCGAAGCCGACATGCTGGTCTTTATAAATCAAATCTTTTAAAGATTCTGTAAATGTCAGCATACCGACCCGTTCTTTCACCAGCCTGGAAATTTCATTAAGATGGTTTTGGGTTAGTTTGAAATCCGGCTTTTTCGAGGTAAAATCAAGGTCTTCAGAAAACCTGTAATCTGGCAAATAGCACTTTTTCAGGCATGTTCCACCTTTGAATATAAGATTTTCCCTTAATTCGTTAATAGAAAAAATTGCATCGATAAAATGCCCTAATGCCCAATCTTTATCTATTGTTGTTTTTACTATTCCTTTTGAAGTAGAAATTGCTACTATTTCCTTTTGTAATATCATTTCTTAGTATAGTTTATTACAAATATCCAAAATTTCTTCACGACTAATATTCAGCCTTAACCGCCAATCTTTTATAAATTCTCCTTTGTCTATACTCAGTGGATCAAATAAGTCATATCGCTTATTAATCTGTTCCTTTGCATATTGAAGAAATGGCAATAATTTATCTTTTTCAAGAATTTCGCATAAAAAACCGAGTCTTTTAATAACTGAGCGGTTATTGACCGCTTTACAATACTCAATCATCTTTTGACTATTAAGTTTTGCCTGATTGAAAGCACGTATTAGTTCTGCATAACCTCCTGAATATTGTGGGGTATCGAAGCAATCTATAATAGTTTTTTCAATATCGGTAATTTTATACACTCTTGAGCCATAGCCTTCTTCTGTGTGTCCAACAAATTTGGAAGGTATCACTGATACGAACTTATAAGTGGTACCGAAAATATCCTTGCTTTTTTTAGATTTCGTTGTTTGAATGAATACAACATTAGGAAATTGTTCAGTAAGTCCATGAATATTTAATGCAGACCAATATGCAACTGCCCCGTTGCCAGAAATGTAACAACCAATCACTTTTTCGTCCCTGAAATTAGCCCGACAATATTTACCTGCTTCGATACGCGATAAAAAGCCTTTTTTTTGAAGGTTTTCGAGAATTGCATTCAAATTTTCAAACTTATTATTTAGTGTTTTTTCAATATCAGAAATGGAGAAAATATCCACCTCATAGTCACTGAGTTGCTTTAAAAATTCCTGTTGCTCCTTGGAAATGTTAACTGAATGATAAGTTCTTGGCATTACTTCTTTTTTGTATTATAGG
>JARGGF010000370.1 GCA_029210905.1 Bacteroidales bacterium
TCTGGATTATCAATATTTGAAAAGACGAAAAAGTTAATTCATGTTTTTTTTTATTCTGTAAGGAGGATTATTGAGAAAAGTCATGCAGGAAATTAGTTAAAATACCATATAAAATTCTATTTTTGTTCATCTTCTAATTAAAATTCATTTGACATGATAAAAAAGATGGTACTACGAAGTTTATTAATTGTTTTTATATCTGTTTTGGCGTTTTCAACAGTAAATGCCTGTACTAATTTTCTAATCACTAAAGGAGCATCGGCAGATGGATCGTGCATGATTACCTATGCTGCAGATTCACACGTTCTTTACGGTGAGTTATATTTTTGGCCAGCAGCTGATTATGCTGAAGGAGCCATGCTTGATGTTTACGAATGGGATACAGGTAAATATCTTGGAAAAATCAAACAAGTTCCTCATACATATTCAGTGGTAGGAAATATGAACGAATTCCAGGTATCGATTGGCGAAACTACTTATGGTGGACGTGAAGAACTTTATGATCCAGCCGGAATTATGGATTATGGAAGCCTGATTTATATTGCTTTGCAACGTTCAAAAACTGCCCGCGAAGCCATTAAAGTTATGACTGATCTGGTAGCCGAATATGGTTACTGTAGCTCCGGCGAATCTTTCTCCATTGCCGATGCAAACGAGGTATGGATACTTGAAATGATAAGTAAAGGAGAAGGCAATAAAGGGGCTGTTTGGGTAGCGCGCAGAATACCTGATGGCTATATCTCAGGGCATGCGAATCAAGCCAGAATAACTCAATTTCCATTAGATGATCCTGAGAATTGTTTATATGCGAAAGATGTTATTTCATTTGCTCGTGAAAAAGGATATTATACCGGAAAAAAAGACAAAGACTTTAGTTTTGTTGATGCTTATGCCCCTCTTAGTTTTGGTGGACTTAGGTTCTGCGAAGCACGGGTTTGGGCCGGTTTTAGAAAAGTCTACAGTCAAATGGATAAATACCAGGACTATGCAACTGGCGCTAATCCTCATAATCGTATGCCGTTATGGGTAAAACCAGATAAAAAAGTAACAGTTCAAGATGTTATGGGAATGATGCGCGATCATTTTGAAGGGACTGTACTTGATATGACAAAGGATGTTGGTGCAGGTCCATTTCAAAATCCTTATCGATGGAGGCCTTTAACATTCGAAGTTGATAGCGTGGAATATTGTAATGAGCGCGCCATTTCAACTCAACAAACAGGGTTTTCTTTTGTTGCCCAGAGCAGGGGTAATTTGCCAGCCCCAATTGGAGGTATTTTATGGTTTGGGGTTGATGATGCCTCAAGTACAGTGTATACACCAATGTATTGCGGTATGACAAAAGTACCTCATTGTTTTGCAGAAGGAAATGGTGCTATGATGAAATACTCATCAACCTCTGCATTCTGGATATTTAATCAAGTTTCTAATTTTGCATATACCCAATATAATGTTATTCAGCCTGAAATTGAAAAAGTGCAGCAAGAGCTTGAAAACGAGTATGTTAAATATGTTGCTGGTGTAGATGTTGCTGCAAATGAACTCTATAAAAAAGATAAAAAACTGGCAATTGATTTTATCACAGATTTTTCGGTTAATCAAGGGCAAAATACCTTTAATCGCTGGCAGGAGCTTTATACATATTTATTTGTAAAATACATGGATGGAAATATTAAAACTGATAAACCAGTGCCATCAAACTATAAATATGTTACACCAGATGTTAAGCAGCCAGGCTATGGGACTGACTGGTACAGAAAAATTATTCAAAAAGACAAAGACCATTTTAAAGTAAAAAAACTTGAAGGTGAGCAGTCCAGTCATTAATCTAAATCTATAATAAGCTTTAAGCCTTTGAGAAAATTACCTCAAGGGCTTTTTTTATAAAAATAATATTGATTAAAATTGGTATAATTTCTGCAATAATTTATTTCTTTGGCAGTTAAAGAATTATTAACTTTTACCCAATTATTGCAAAGAAACAATTGTTTTAGTTATACGTTATATTGAAATTAAGGCAAAATTTGAGGGTTCAATGGAAATTTCATATCATTTTGTTTATAGCACTATTTGTCAGTGCTTTTGAAGCATTTTCACAAGCTCCAAAAAATTTATATGTTGCCAAACGTACTATTGAAGCTCCTGATATTGATGGATTTATTGGCGAAGATGTTTGGGATTTTGCCGAAATAGATTCCATCTCAATACAATATACCCCATACAATAAAAAGAAAGCCAGCCAGCGTACTGTATTCAGAATTCTTTATGATGATAAAGCATTGTACATAGCTGCCATTTTATATGATAACCCTGATTCTATTTTATCCGGACTTGGAAGGAGGGATGATGCTTTTGAAATGAATGCCGATCAATTTATTGTTGATATTGGCCCATACAACGACGGAATAAATTCATTCTCTTTTATGGTTTCCAGTTCAGGTGTGCAATCGGATTACAAAAATTACTTTAATTCAAGTGATTTAAGTTGGGATGCGGTTTGGAAAAGTAAAACCAGAATACTGGAACGTGGGTGGATTGTAGAAATGAAAATACCTTACACTTCAATAAGATTTTCGAAAAATATTTTTCAGGTTTGGAGTTTGAACTTGTTTCGACTGATAAAAAGAAAAGAAGAAATGTCGAGCTGGAATTTTATCAACAGAGATATTGTTGGGAAAATAAATCAAGCTGGAGAACTAATTGGTATTGAGGATGTTAAACCGCCATTATGTTTGTCTGTTACTCCATCAGTAGGTGCTTATTTTGAAAAAAAGCCTGCTGCAGAAAAATGGAATAATTATTTTAGAGCAGGAATTGACTTAAAATATGGTATTAATCAGGCTTTTACATTAGATGCCTCAATATTACCTGATTTTGGACAAAGCCCTTATGATGATATAGTTTTGAACGTAAGCCCATACGAAACATACTATCCTGAGCATCGCCAATTTTTTAATGACGGGGCTGAGATGTTTTCGATTGCAGATATATTTTATTCACGAAGAATAGGTATTTTCCCTGAAAATTATAATGGTGAAGAAGGAGGTTTAGGAAATAATGAAGTATTCCTGGAACAGCCTGGTGCATTTGATATTATTAATGCAATAAAACTTACCGGGCGGAACAGTAAAAAATTTGGACTTGGTATAGTTAATGCCATGAGCAAGCCATCATACACTGTTATCAGGGATACTATAAACGGACAGGAAAGAGAAATTCAAACACAGTCTTTTACCAATTATAATGTTTTTGCTATTGATAAAACGCTAAAAAATAATTCATTTATTAGCATTATTAATACAAATTTGACAAGGGACGAAATGAAATATATTGCAAATGTAACTGCCGTAGAATTTAAATTTTCAAACCGCCATAACTCTTTTGCGCTCTTAGGAAATGTAGCTTTAAGCCAGATTATTGATACCATTAATGGAACACAAACTGGATTTAGGACCAACTTATATTTTGATAAAACAAGTGGGAAATTCCAGTTTCGTATTGGTAATGAGATAATTAGCAGCGATTACGATCAAAACGATATGGGATATTTACCTTATGTAAATGAAATTTCAAGCTTTTCTCGTTTTGATTATAATAACTATGATCCTTTCTGGGAGATATTAAGCTGGAAAAACTCACTTGAATTTCGATATGGAAGTCTATACAATCCACAATCTTTTACCGATTTTAAAATCAGCCTGAATTCAGAAGTGTTGTTCTCAAACCAATTTAGTTTTAGTGTCGGTGGTTATTGGCGGCCTTTGGGTAACCACGATTATTACGATGCCAGAGAACCAGGAAGGGCATTTATTAAAGCACAATCCTATTCAAGTTTTTTAAGTTTACAAACAGATAGCCGAAAGTTTTTTTCAATGAGTATCATACATAAATATTGGAGCAATGTTACTGCGTTAAGTATGATATGGAATACACTTGGAATTTCACCTCATTTCAGGATCCAAAGTAGGTTCCAGCTTGGTCTGGATCTTTTTTATGATAAATTTAAAAATTCAATTGGATATGTATACAATGTAAACGATAGTATATACATGGGAAAGAGGCATTTAGAAACATTTTCTAATACCCTTTCCATTTTATATTCTTTTACCAATAAAGCCTGGTTAAACTTAAAAGTCAGGCATTATTGGTCTACCGATGTTCATAATAAATACTATACACTAAACCAAAGTGGAAAACTTGACGCAGCCGATGTTTATCCATATAATGCTGATAAAGGCTTTCAAATGTTAAACCTTGATTTATCAGTAAAATGGGAGTTTTCACCCGGAAGCCAGCTTTCAGTTGTTTGGAAAAACCTTTTTAGCCGAAGCACTTTGCCAGCTTCAGATGATTATTTTAAAACTTTTGATATTATGATGAATGAACCTCACTACAATAATTTTTCTATAAGGTTTTTATATTATCTCGATTTTATTTATTTAAAAGGAAACGGTAACAGGTAAAATTGACTATACTTTTTATGATAGAAAATCTCATCTTCTATCACATAATTGATTGCATTCATCAACAAATTAAAGGCATGAAGCAATATGCTTATTAAATTAGGCGTTAATCTATGCAAACAAGGCATTTTTTCATAAATTTGCATTATAAACTTAAATTTTCAATATTATGAAACTTAAACACATTTCTGCTTTATTTTTCCTTTTATTTGTATTTTCTTTCACTGGTTTCAGCCAGGTTGAAGATGAGGAAGTTCAGATGTTCTCATTTAGTAGCACCAGAGGCATAGGAATGCAAAATTTACATGATTTCGGAATGATCAAAGATACTCCGGGAACATTTCTTATTGAGTTGCAAAATACCGGAAAAACTGATTTGAAAGTTGGAAAAATCATGATTCCTGAAGGCGTTGGTGTTACTGTAATGAAAGAAGTTTTAAAACCAGGTGAAAAAGGAGGATTAGTTGTAACTATTGATCCTAAATACATGGAAAAAGGAGAGTTTAAAAAGCAAGTAGTTATTTCTACACTTACCCAAAATGAAAAAGGAACAGTGATTAGAAAAACCGCCGCTTATAATTTAAAAGGTCAAATCCTTTAGATTTTTTATCGAAGACTTAAAAAAGAGCCATCTTATTCTAGATAGCTCTTTTTTTTTGGCAATTGATAGTTATTTCTTCTTTGCTTATGTCAAAACTAAAATTTAGTTATCATGCTGCAACAAAAAACTTTAATAATTCAGGACCTTATTTTTCAAATCTTTAATTGATTTAATTTTAACCCCCGAATAATAATATTTAATAATCTCGTCATATTTATGGCCTTTTTTAGCCATATTCATAGCACCTTCCTGACACATTCCAACTCCATGACCATAGCCCCTGCCTTGAAAAACCAAATGATCCTTCTCCGGAACTATATTAAAAAAGGTGGATCTAAGTTTCAGTCCAAATCGTATATCCGTTAGATTAATAGCTTTATTATCTATTAAATAATATTTTTGTCGCACTGGTTGTTCAAAATGTATGGAATCAATAGCAAAAGTATCACTTACATTTATAGATTTATCTTTTAAAAAAGCTTGCCACTCCTTTAAA
>JARGGF010000371.1 GCA_029210905.1 Bacteroidales bacterium
CAGGCTCCTCTCTTTTTCTGGTTAAGATTTTTTGAGGGGTCATTGGTAAAATGGCAGTATCGGTCAATAGCTGAACCTGATCGAAGAAAAAACGGTTGTCATAATCAACCAGTAACTTAATGGTATCCATTGAAGCCACTCCAGCATCAGTAATTCTGCAATTCCAAACACGGTTTGAGTCAGCTGAACTGGCTGAGTACCAGTTTTCTGCATTAAGATTGATAGGATAAAGCTTAAAATCCGTGATAATTGGCCGCTTAAATCGAAAGGATAAATAATCCTTCTGCAATCTGAATGCTTTTACTATTTTTTGTTCTTTTGTATCAATTGAAATGGTATCATATATTTCAAACAGACGGATTTTTGAAGTATCTATTTCAAAAAATGGAGTCGGAGATTCTATTCTTAACTTTTTATTAAGATCCACTTTATTATCCTTGGTCAGGTATGATAACTTCAGATATTCAATTTCAGCAACATTATTCTCGTCCTTATTTTTCCTTTTCCAGGCATCTTTATCTTTCTTTTCACGATATTCAAACAATATGGTATCATTTGCAGGTAATGGATTTCCTATTGAATCTCTTGTAGTATATAAAAAATTAACCTCCATGGAATCCATCGCCATTGCAATGGTGTCGTTTATCCACCAGGTCACGGTATCCTTTGCGAGGTTTTTTTCCAGAATATTATTTGCAGGATCTAACCTAAAGTTTAGAGGAACAATCTGAAAATCAGAACCGGCAGGCAATTCAAGGACAATTTTAAGCTTTCCTCGTTCTTCGCGAGAAAAATCAACAATTCTTTGCTTTAACTTTTGTTCATCAAACAGGTAAAGTTGAAGGTTGGCTGGCCTGTTTTTAAAGGTGTTTTTTATAATAACAGTATCATTCTCCAGACTATCAGATAAAAGCGGGTCATTAATATCATGCAAAATAGTACCGGCTTTTACCGAATCAACTTTTGTAAATGGCTCTCTTAAAGGAATAATCATACTATCAAGAAAAGCCCTTGATTCAAAATCATCAACTCTTTTGTTGGTATTTATATCATTATAAGCAAATATTTTATAGGTTCCCGGTTTGATAAATTCTATTGAAAAATTCCCAGAAGTATCAATTTTACTTTGATAATTTGGTAGCGCTTTGTATGGAATTGAATCTTCATTTTTTTCAAATATCATTACCATTGATTTTTCCGGTACTTTGAGATCAAAAGCGTTCTTAAGATTTCCTGAAATAGAAAATGAATCTATCTCCGATTTGGTTGAAAAAACAAAGCGGTAGTTTTCAAGAATATTTCCTTCGTTATAATCGGCAATGGCATTTCCAAAATTTAAGTTGTAGGTTACACTGTCTTGCAAAGGTTCTTTAAACTTTACATGCAGGCTTCTTTTTTTAATTTTAAAATCAGGGGTTTCTTCAAATGGAGGGGAGGCAACAAACTCCTGATTGATATCCTTCAATTCAAAATATTCATTAAAATAAAGCACAATCTGATTGTCGGAAAAACTTGTATCAAGAAAAACCGGCTTACTTACAATCATTTGTGGAGGAATACTGTCTTTATCACCACCAGAGATTGTGCCTATATTGGCACATGAGGTAATTAAAAAAACCACTAAAAGTGTATACAAAAGATTCGCAAACAATCTGTTCATTGTGCTAAATTAAAAGTAATATCCTATTAATTATATTTTTTTAAGGTCAGAAAGAAAACCCAAATATTATTATCCTTACCTAAAGATTTTAATCGCTATTTTATTGAGTGTCAAAGATACAAACATTGTATGGTTAAGGAAATAAAAATTAATTTCTGAAACGCAATTATTAATTGTTTTATTTTGCAGGCAAAAATACATATGTTAAAGTTATGTCCACTGTAAAAGAGATAACAATTATTGGCCGTAATATTCAATTTTCATTACTGGCAGTCAAAGCAGCTGCGATGGGTATTAATGTGAATATGATGCTTGAGAACAACAAAGAATTATTTGCTGATAATGAGCCTTTTATGTTGTTTAATCAAGAACTTACTGTTGGTTTAATCCGCCATTTTAAGCAAAAAAGAAACATTAAATTCTTGAAAAAAATTGCCCCACACCTACTTCTTTCAAGCCAGGTAGAACAATTTTTAAGCTTAAGTTTATATATGCGTATTTTAATTTCCTTGAACAATATATTTTCAACACAAAAAATAAATATAATACGAAGTAAAGAACACAAAGGAATCTACTGCCTGTCCTATGCATCCTATAAACTATCTACAGCCAGGCTATCAATAGAATTATTAAAATCTATAAACGAAAGCAATTTAAAAATAAAACATTATGATAAATTATACGCTGTAAACTGGATAAACAGGCAAGGTTATGAACTTGAATTTATTAATGAAGAGAACAATAAGCGCAAAATCCTAACTAAAAGCATCTTAACCGATGATATTAACCTTAAGCTTAATAAAAAACATCGAGATTTTGAATATGTTTATATATTTACTTATCCGCTTGAAAAATTGAAAATTGATAGCAACATCCTTATTGAAGCAGGTGAAACCATAGTGAAAATAATAATATGGTTTGAATGGGTGTATTTTGAAATAAAAGGCCCTTTAAGTCAAGATTTCGAGCTGAAAAGATTTACAGAGTTTCTAAAAATGTATTTGCCCCGGATAGAAATTAAAGCTGAGGAAATTGCATTTAAAAATTATCTCAAAAAAAATATACCACAAAGTCACAATTTCAAAAACATTTTATTGTACCTGGTTGATAATAAGAGCCATAAACTTAATTCAGGTTGCATTAATTCCTGGCAGAAACGTTCACAAAAAATTATCCATAAACTTTTAAAACATCTGGGAATAATAAATGCCACAAATATTGAATGGAAAAATCCTCAAATTACAGGAAGCAATTTCCAGTTTCCGTACCATCCCGTGCGCATCATGGAATATTGCGATGAAAAGTACGACGAAGCAAAACAAATATTGAAATCTCCACAATATTTTAAGAAATTATTTTATCGATATGGTACACAAATAGAGGAAATTACCAACCTGGCATTTGAATATTGGAACCAAACAAAAAACATTAAAAAAGCATGGTTGTTGGCGGAAATACACTTTGCAATTAAAAATGAATATTGTACATCACCAGTTGAATTTATCTACAGCAGGACAGAAGAATGGATGGTCGGTGAAAATGGCAATACTGAAATTATTAAAAATGCATTTGCTGACCTTTTAAAAGAAGGCTGATAATTTGCTAACTTTGCAGCAAAAAATAAATTAGGAGCAGGCAAACTGGAAACCTGTATTTATTTTATTTACAGCTAGTTAACAGGCTTTCAAAATCCAATTCAGAACTTAATGATAGACCAGGATACCGTAAACAAAATAATCGACAGTGCTGAAATCATTGATGTTGTGCAGGATTTTGTGCACCTTAAGCGGCGAGGGGTAAATTTTTTAGGTCTTTGCCCCTTTCATGGGGAAAAAACCCCATCGTTTACCGTTTCGCCTTCGAAAGGGATTTATAAATGCTTTGGATGTGGAAAAGCAGGAAATTCAGTAGGTTTCATAATGGAACATGAACAATTGAGTTACCCTGAAGCGCTAAAGTATCTTGCCAAAAAATACCAGATTGAAATAAAAGAAGAAGAATATTCTGCTGAGCAGGTTGAACAAAAAAATCATCGCGAAAGCATGATGATTGTAACTGCTTTTGCACAAAAATATTTTAGTAAAATTCTAAATACTGACACTGAAGGAAAAGCCATTGGATTATCATATTTCAAAGAGCGAGGATTTAGTAAGGAAACGATTGAAAAATTTCAGTTAGGCTATAGTCCTGAAAAACGCACCGCATTTACAGAACACGCCACAAAAAATGGCTATAAACTCGAATATTTATCAAGTACCGGATTAACAATTGATAAAAACGATTATCAATTTGATCGCTTTGCAGGAAGGGTGATATTTCCAATTCATGCCTTGTCAGGAAATCCCATAGCTTTTGGTGGGCGCATATTGAAAAGCGACTCCAAGATGGCGAAATATTTAAACTCGCCTGAATCTGAAATTTATCATAAAAGTAATGTACTGTATGGGATTTATTTTGCTAAGCGTGAAATAGTTAAGCAAGATAAATGTTACATGGTTGAAGGCTATACCGATGTGATATCAATGCATCAGGCAGGTATTGAAAATGTAGTTGCCTCTTCGGGCACTTCGCTTACAGTAAACCAGATAATGCTCGTAAAACGATTTTCCGACAACCTTACCATCCTTTATGATGGCGATGCTGCAGGAATAAAGGCCTCATTCCGTGGTATTGATCTGGTTTTGGAACAAGGGATGAATGTAAAAGTAGTCCTTTTTCCTGATGGGGAAGATCCCGATTCTTTCTCAAAAAAAATGAGCAAACGGGAATTAAAGGAATTCATCAATGAAAACGAAAATGATTTTATCCGTTTTAAAACTGGTTTGCTGCTGGAGGATGCTAAAAATGATCCGGTAAAAAGATCACGATTAATCAGCGATATAGTAAGATCCATTGCAGTAATCCCCGATGCCATAACACGCAGTGTTTACATTAAAGAATGTAGCGATTTGCTTGATGTTCAAGAAGATGCATTATATGCGGAATCAAACCGCCTGATGTTTCAGAAAAAAGAAGAAGAGCGTAAAAGAGCTTTTTCTGAAACGCAACAACAACTAAAACAGGCCCAAAGTACTCCTTTGCCCGGCTTTATTGAAGATGTATTTGCAGAGGTCAACGAAAAAGAAATCGTATCATTTCTAATTACCTATGGCGATATGGAGTTATTCAGTGAACCCGGCGATGATCCTTTTTCGAGCAATACCATTTCAGTGGCTGAATATATTATAAATGAAATACTTAATGATGATTTGGAATTTAAAAACCTTGTCTACAAGCAAATATTTGAAGATTATACAAGTCATTTCAAACGTGAAGAAATTCCTGATAGTAAATTTTTTGTTAACCATCCCGATGAAAAAATAAGGGCGCTGGCTGCTGATATATTTAGTGAAGATTATAAGGCAAGTGCCATCTGGACAAAAGGAGGAAAAAAAATAGAAACACCTGATAAAACACTTAAGGAAGATGTTCCAAAAGCTATTAACAGTTACAAATTAAAAATTATTCAGCAGGCCATAAAAGACAATGAAATACAGCTTAAAAAACTGCTGCCCGGGCAAATAGAATTAATTAATATGCTACTGGAACAGAAGATGACCCTTAACGAAACCAAGAGAAAACTTGCCGAGGAAACCGGAAACAGGATAATTTTTTAAACACATTTTTATTCCTGTACTATTAAAAAAAAGAGGCAACCACAAGTGGATGCCCCTCTCTCTTCAATTAATTAATCAACTACTTATTTATGGAAACAGTATGTTTGTAGGTCTTGTCATCGCTTTTTAAAGCAATGGTGTAATTACCTGAATTTGGGAACGAATAAACCCTGCCCAAATCAACTTTATCAGCTAGTTTTTCTTCAAAAACTACTTCGTAATCACTGTTATATATTGTTAC
>JARGGF010000372.1 GCA_029210905.1 Bacteroidales bacterium
TACGCGGTGAAACGACTATGGGATGGACAGGATTTGTTGTTAAGATGAAAGACAATAAATGCTTTAGCTATGGAACTCGATTTTTAATGGAATTTTTTGAGGTTCCAGAGAATTATACAACATCAGATATAGTTGAGATTATTAATCATAGTTATGTTTCAGCAATTGATGGTGAAGTGAAATCACATAGAGTACCTTTTTCTGAATACCCAAATGATTATCCAGAAGGAAAAGTACTTAGGGAAAGGCTTTTTTTTGATTGTTATATTGAGAATTTATAGATCTACCAAAAAGCACAGGCACTAGCAATGTATATACAAAATAGGCGTGATTCTAGTAAATTCAACGGTTGTAGCCCGCCTCAAAATCGTAACAGTTTGATAAGTTTGAAGCCCGCAATCACCTACTTTGCCTATACTAAATGTTGAGCTCTGTATAATTACCTGATCTTTCAGGATGTGATTTTCTGTGCTATGGATGGGTATTTTAACCATCCGGATGTATTTATTTTGAGTCAGGATAGAATATTTCCCCATTCGGATTTACAATTTTTGGTTTCAGATACTACTACAACGTAAATCCCACATTTAATCCCATAATCTCAGCAGCATCACCATGAGCCAGCATATAAACCCCTGTATACAAGTGTTTATTTATTGTATATTGTAAATTGTATTTCTCGTAAAAGGGGTCTTTAGCTTTGAATGGACTGTAAAAATAGATGCCTAAATTAATGGTGAAATTAACTTTCCCAAATATTAAATCATGGCCGATGAATCCGGCTGCCCGTTTATAATCACTATCCAACCCGGCACGGGCTATTTTTTCTTTAATATAACCATCGGCAATAAATTCACAACCAAAGTTAAGGGCTGAAAATTTGGATAGTCTTTTATTCGCAAAGGCAGCAATCCCATAGGCAAAACAAGCCTTTTCATCATAAATATCAGTTTTATTCTGAACTTTTATCGAAGTCAGTAATTCAGCTTTTAGTTTCCATACTTTTTTGGCAGGATTTAGTTTTTCTTTAACAATAGGCTGTAAATCAACGGGTCTGAAATGATATCGGACACCCAGAGTAAGGGTTGGGAAATTCATCCCATAATTGGGTTGTTTAAATCCTCCGTTTGAAATATGATTATAACAGATAGAAGCATTTAGCTCAGTTTTTCTGCTTATTTTATACTTTATTTTTAAATCAAGTACCAGCATAAAAGCAATATGTGATGCAAAAAATTTGTTTTCAGGATTGGAAACTTCATCATAAACAGTTGAAAGATAAGATATTCCAATTCCTGAACGAAGGCCAAAACCCAATTTGTGTTGATAGCGGAACATGGGCTCAAAATAAAACCATGTATTTACTGAACTGCCAATTTTGGGATGGCCAAAGTCAATATAATTTATTGCCAATCCGGTGTATGAATAACAATTAAGCTGACTGACAGCTTTTTGTGAATAGTTTAACCAATTTGTATTCAGCTCAATACCAAAAGGATTATTAAAAGCTAAAGTTCGAATCAATTCGGAGTGAGGTAAAATAACTCCATAATGAAGTTTTCCTCCCAGCGAAAATGGCTTTTTGATGCTATCCTGTGGCATAGCCATTATATTTGTATAAAACAGGGTGATGGCAACTGACAGAAAAATAAAACGTTCCATTATCCTGAATGGATTAAATAAATAATAGTTAAAGTTGAATTTTTTCAGCATAACACCTTTTTAAGGGCATCCACAATAAGGATTTTCACCATTAAATTACGACAAATTTTTAAACAGCCAAAAAGCTATGGCGGGGTTTTATATCATGTTTTGGGAAAAAGTGCTGGGATAACAGTAGGTGTCGGATTGAATTATTTTGGATATGGAGTCGACTCTATAACTCTGGAATCAACTTTTTTTCAGGTCAAACAAAACACTTTTTCGAACCTGGGTTAAGGTATTATTATGATGTGGATGATAATTCTGGAGTTTTATTTAATCTTGAATTCTGGTTGCAGTGATTAAATGGTTTTCTGATTATTATTTTTATATTCGTAGAAGCTTTAGTGCACAATAATCAACAGAGTGCATGTTGGCAACCCATAATTCAGACACCATTATGAGCGAAAATCAAAATCAAAACGTACTTAAAAAACTTTTAGACAGATTACAGGAAGACTCATGGCAATTGGAATTACTAGTTTCCGGTTTTACAATTTTTGGATTATTTTATGCACTCGATCCTGTCGGAAATGCTTTTCAAAAAGCACTTTATGAAGATAATATACTTAAGGATTTATATCAGGCAGTGTATGCAGCCATCTTGATTTTAATTTTCAACTTAGTGATACATGTAATTATACGCAGCTTGTGGATCGGAGCATTGGGTTTGCGCTATGTTTCTGGTGAGGTTGAAATTGACAAATTAAATTACAGTGAACGTTTTACTAATTATCTTAATAAAAATGTCGGTTCATTTGATCATTATATCGAAAAACTCGAAAAACTTTGCAGTATTATTTTTGCAATCTCTTTTTTGCTCATCTTCTATGTATTTGCTGTAGTAATTGTACAATATTTATTGAATTTTATTGGATCGTTCCACACAGATAATTTTTCAATATTGCTCAAGATCCTTCAATACGGAATCGTAATCATAATACTCCTGGGTGCAATTCTTACTTTTTTCGATTACGTAACTCTGGGACTACTTAAAAAAAATAAATGGATTGCAAGTTTATATTTTCCCTTTTATTGGCTATTCAGTTATTTAACCTTATCGTTTTTATACAGGCCTTTATTCTATAATCTCATCGACAACAAGTTTGGAAGAAGAGTAAGCATTCTTTTATTGCCTTTTTATCTCTCAGTTCTTTTTATAAGTAATATGTACAAAGAACAATCCGGGATTATCGGTTATAGTTCAGTAGTATCGAATACTATAAGAGCAAATAGCCGAAATTACGCAGATTTAGTAGAAAAAAACGACCTGTTTATTTCCGTCATTACCATACAATCTAAAGTAATTACCGATCCTTATATAAAAGTAAAGATACCTCTTTCGGAAGCACTTGAAAACCATATTTTGGAGTTTAATGAAAGTCTGAAAGCATATCAGGACAAGCACCTTTATAAATCCTATATGGATATATTTGGAAAAAGTATTGAATCTACATTTAAAGGAAATACAGACAGTTTACATCTTGAATTCCTGAAAACATTTCAAGAAATATATATCCTCAAAATAGATACTATACCATGTAAACCGGATTATGTAATAGTTAATGAGGATGACGGTAAGAATCTTATAATTGGTTTTGAAACCTATATCGGCATAAATCACTTGGCAGAAGGCAAACATACGCTGGTTTATTCCAGGTATAAACATCCGGATACCGACTCTGTAATAACGATTAAAGAAATCCCATTTTGGTATTATAAGGATTAAAATAACACTTTCCAATTAATAGGTGTGTGAGCTATCCGAATGACCAGGTGTTAATCGAATTATCTTTGGGCGTGGCATTACGTTGTTTGTATTTATCAAAAACAAAATAGAAATTAAAATTTTGACTGCCGTGATCTGGATTCATATTTCAACTTTAGCAAAACCATAATTTGGTCTTAATACTAGATTACTGTAAAATTGCATTACAATTAAAAGAAAAATTTAGAGATATTTAAATTGTAAAAAAAAAGACAGCAGACTTAAACATATTGATATATACGTATTTAGGATTAAATAAACAATCAAGCAAGCTCCAAATAGAGAGCTTATTATCATCTAAAACAACACATAATGAAATCAACGTATTATTTAGTATTATTAATGTTTATTTCATCCACAGTTTATTCTCAGGAGATTTATCAATGGAGGGGACAAAAACGTGATGGTATTTATAACGGGGGAAATCTTCTGAAAAAATGGCCTGAGGCAAGCCCTGAATTATTGTGGGTTAATGAAAATATTGGTGAAGGCTACGGATCGTTGACGGTTACAAATGATATGATATTTGTAAATGGGAAAATTGACAGTTTAAGCTATACATTTGCGCTGGATTTAAAAGGTAACATACTTTGGATGGCATCAAATGGGAAAGAATTTACCGGAACCGGGTTTCCTGCTAATTTTCCCGGATCAAGATCCACGCCAACAGTCGTAAACAATTTGGTATATGTTTCATCTGCAAAAGGAAGAATTGCCTGTATTGAAAAACAAACCGGTAAAGAAAAGTGGTCCGTTGATATGATTAAAGATTTTAATGGTATCATGAACCAACATGGCTATAGTGAATCACTGGCTGTGGATGATAGCACTGTTTACTGCTTTCCTGGCGGGCCTGTTGTTAATATTGCTGCTATAAACAGGTTTACCGGCAAAACTGTCTGGACCTCAAGCGCATTAGCTGATACGGTTAGTTATTGTTCACCGGTTATTATGGAAACTTCAACCAAAAATATACTGGTCACTTTTTCCGGGCAATACCTGATGGGGCTCGACACTAAAACAGGAAAATTATTATGGTCGCAATCACAGGCTTATCACAGGTATCATCAGCAATGCAATACACCGATTTATAATGGAGGTGATATTTATTATGTTGCTGGCGAAGGAAATGGTGCCGTAAAATTAGAATTGTCAGCTGATGGCAATAGTATCAAAGAATTCTGGAGAAACAGTAATATAAAAAATGTGTTTGGCGGATTTTTATTAATAAACGACCATTTGTTTAGTACTGAGCGTACCAAAATAAAATGTCTGGATATAAATACCGGTGAAGTTACTGATTCGGTAAAAGTTAAGGGAGGAAGCCTGATTTTTGCTGACAGCATGTTATATTGCTACTCAGATAACGGGGATGTGAATCTGATTAAGCTCGAAGGTACAAAGATGGAAGTGGTAAGTAAGTTTAAGGCCGATAAAGGAAGCAAAGAACATTTTGCTCACCCGGTGATAAGCAATGGAGTTTTATATATCAGGCATGGGAGGGCTTTGATGGCTTATGATATAAAAGAAAAATGATAACAGCGAACAACAGGAGTTATATCCTGGCATTGGTGCAGCTTTCAAATGCAGTTTTTATGGCTTTTTCAAAATCATCCTCCATATCTTGTAAAGGCATGCTCGGTTTAATGTTGATTATTGATATCCAGAAAGTTATCAAAATATAAGATGGTAGGGCCAAAAGCTTTTCATGGATTTGATAAACTATCATTTCCATAGCTTTTTGGCTCAGCTTTTTTTACAAAATAATAAATCCAGGTTGTTTTAATTAAATCAGCTACTCCATCGAAACAGAATCCCCCGATTTTTTATCCTCAACAATTTCTTCCTCTTTCTCAGGTTCTTCTTCTTTTATTACAGTTTTTGTTTCTTTTTTTTCAGGAAAATAATTTTTTGAACGTGCTCCTTTCTCAGGCACTTCAATAATGTAAGTTTTTTTGCTTTTGTTCTTCAACTCGCGGTCACGCAACCAGGGGTTAAATAGTTTTATCATTTTATAGCTGGTACCCTGACTTTTTGCAAAGGCTGCTAAATCAGTTATCGATGAGTCAATTTCAACTTT
>JARGGF010000373.1 GCA_029210905.1 Bacteroidales bacterium
AGTGATATATATCAGGCAAATATACTAATTTATCCTTGCATATAAGCTAATTCGGGTTTAATTTTGAGTCTTGGTAAAAGCAACTTATTATGAACAAAAATCGACAAAACTAAAGCATAACATAATGGATTTCAAAGAAATAGTAGATTTTATCTCAAAAATTGAGTTCTTTAATGATCTTGACACTGCTGAATTAAAGCAACTGTCTGATAAGATGATAGTTCAGAATTACAACTCAGGAATTTATTTGTTTAAAGAGAATAAAAACCGTCAATCGGTGTTTATTCTTTATGCCGGCGATGTAGAATTGGTAAAAAAAACCCCACAGAGCGAGCAAAAACGACTTGCCTATTTTTCAATGGGAGAAATTATTGGTGAGGGGGCATTTGTAGATGACAGCCCACATTCCACATCTGCACGAACAGTAACTGCCTGCACAGTATTAACATTGAGCAAAGTAGATATTGACGAGGTGTTTAAACAAAACCCGGCATTAGGCCTAAAAATCAGTATGCGCCTGGCCAAAGTAATTTCAAAAAGAATGCGCAGTTCTAATACCCGTTTTGTAACACTTGGCACACAATACCTGTCTGGTGCAATGAGGCAGGAGCATGATTTACTGGGAGAAAAAGATGTGCCCAATGAAGTAAATTATGGCATTCAAACGCTTAGGGCCCTTGAGAATTTTGATATTACAGGGGTTCCATTAAGCTTTTATCCCGATTTGGTAAAGGCATTTGCCATGGTAAAAAAAGCAGCCGCATTGGCCAACCATGAATTGGGTTTGCTGGATGATGATTTAGCTTCTGCCATTGATGATGCCTGTGCTGCTATAATTAATGGCAGGTATCACAAATGTTTTGTTGTAGATATGATCCAAGGTGGAGCAGGTACTTCTACCAATATGAATGCAAACGAAGTAATTGCGAATGTTGCTTTACAAAACCTTGGTTTTAAGAGAGGTGAATATGAACATTGCCATCCAAACAACCATGTAAATCTTTCACAATCAACAAATGATGCTTATCCAACCGCAGTAAAGATTGCATTGGTTATACGAAATAAAAAACTGGTTAGGTACCTTATGGATTTAATCGCTGCATTCAGGGTAAAAGCAAATGAATTTGCCCATATTATTAAAATGGGCAGGACCCAATTGCAAGATGCAGTACCAATGACCCTAGGACAGGCATTTGAAGCCGCTGCAACCACACTGGAAGAAGAAATTGAAAGGCTTACTCAAAATTCAAATCTGTTCCTGGAAGTAAATATGGGTGCAACAGCCATTGGTACGGGTATTAATTCAGATCCGGATTATACACGCCTGGTAATAGGCCATTTAAGAGAGGTAACAGGACTTGATATACTGGGTGCCCGTAATCTTGTTGAAGCTACTCAGGATACGAGTGCATTTATCATGTACTCATCAGCACTTAAGCGATTATCCATCAAACTTTCCAAGATTTCCAACGATTTACGTCTGCTTTCTTCCGGGCCAAGAGCAGGTTTTAATGAAATTAATTTGCCTGCTGTTCAACCGGGCTCCTCCATTATGCCAGGAAAGGTTAACCCTGTTATTCCTGAAGTAGTTAATCAAATTGCTTTTAAAGTGATTGGTAATGATTTAACGGTTTCACTTGCTGCTGAAGCAGGTCAGCTGGAATTAAATGTAATGGAACCAGTTATTGTTCAAAGTTTATTTGAATCATTGGAAATGTTGATGAATGGAATGGAGACCCTACGCAGCCGATGCATAGTAGGCATTACTGCAAACGAACAAAGATGCAAGGAGTTGGTAATGAATAGCATAGGCCTGGTAACAGCCCTGGTTCCCTTGTTAGGTTACGAAGTTTCAACTCAAGTGGCCAAAGAGGCATTGGAAAGAAATTGCAGTGTCTATGAGTTGGTTCTGGAAAAAAACCTTTTAACAAAAGATGAACTTGATAATTTCCTGAAACCTGAAAATATGCTTAAACCCAGAAAGATGATTAGAAAATAAGATCAACATTGCCCATAAAAATAACAAATTAAAACCCTGCAGGATAGTAAGATTCTACAGGGTTTTTCATTGGGGAAGCATGCTGGTAAGTGTCAGTTTAACAAGTTTTTAAGCCGAAGAATTATATGTTTAAAAAAATGTCATAAAATTTCTGGAAGTCAATTTAAAATACTTTCTTTGATCATAATTTAATCTTGGATATAATAGTAAATACTAATGGGAAAAGTAGAGAAAGTTTCTGACAGGCTTAACAGAATTTCGGTGTCGCAAACACTTGAGATGGCTAAAAGAAGCCGGGAGTTAAGAGAAAAAGGGGTTGATATTATTGACTTAAGTATTGGCCAACCCGATTTTAAAACTCCATCACACATTAAGGAAGCGGCCAAAAGGGCTATTGAAAATGATGTTACCTTTTATTCGCCCGTACCGGGTTTTAAAGAATTACGTCAGGCCGTTGCCAATAAATTTAAATACGAAAATGGTTTAAATTTTGAGGCCAACCAGATTGTAATTTCAAATGGGGCAAAGCAGGCCATTGCTAATGTTATTTTATCGTTGATAAGTGCAGGTGATGAAATTCTGGTGCCCGTACCCTACTGGGTAAGTTATGGTGAAATCATTAACCTGGCTGATGGCAAAAATGTTTTTATTAAAACTGATGTGGAAGACGACTATAAAGTGAGTCCACAACAAATTCGCGAAGCAATTACTGAAAAAACCAGACTGTTTATTTTTAGTTCACCTTCGAATCCTGCTGGAAGCGTATATTCCAGGGACGAGTTGCGTGCAATTGCAGAAGTTTTGGCAGAACATGAAAAGATATATGTAATTTCCGATGAAATATACGAACACATCAATTTCATTGGCAAACATGAGAGTATCGCCCAATTTGAGTGTTTGAAAGACCGTGTAATTGTAATTAACGGAGTTTCAAAAGGCTATGCAATGACAGGTTGGCGCGTAGGCTATATGGCTGCACCACAATGGGTTACTGATTTATGCATCAAACTCCAGGGCCAATATACTTCAGGAGCTTCATCCATTTCACAAATGGCTGCCCTGGAAGCTATCTCGTCAGAAGACAATATCTACACACTGGGTATGAATGCTGCTTTTAAGCGGCGTCGTGATTTAATTATTGAACTTATTTCTGATATCAAAGGAATTCGTACAAACATTCCACAGGGTGCTTTTTATGTATTTCCGGATATCTCTGAATTTTTTAATAAATCAAATGGCTACATCATGGTGAAGAATGATTCGGATCTGGCATTGTATCTTCTAAATGAAGCACATGTGGCAGTTGTGCCCGGCAATGCATTTGGAGATCCGTCATGTGTTAGATTCTCTTATGCCACCTCCAGAGAAAAAATAAGTCTGGCTTTTGAACGGATTAAATTTGCCCTGGAAAAATTAAAATAACAATTACTTTTGTTAATTACTTATTTGGCTATTATTGACCATTCAAATAAAGTATATGTAACGCTTTAAATAAATAATCTTAAGATAAAGCTTCCAAATCTTCAATTTACGATTTTGGAAGCTTTATTATTTTAAGCATCTGTTAATCAACCTTTTTAACAAGCATAAATCAATAATTTCAGTATTTGCTTGAAAAATTGATTAATTTTGAGATATATCTATTTGTTTATATATTTAGCTAGAACTTGTCAGCTATATATGGAAAATCTTAAAAGTCTGATTCTTATAGTACTAGGTTTTGTAATAGTTGCAGCAGCTTCGGGCAGGATTGCAAGTATATTTCAAAAAATTAAACTCCCACTGATTACCGGGTTTTTAGTAGTTGGTATCATCTCAGGTCCTTTTGCAGCAAATCTGATACCATCAACAGCACTTAAGGACTTACATTTTATTAATAATATTGCACTAGGATTTATTGCATTTGCAGCCGGGTCAGAACTTTATTTAAGAGACATGCGCAGCCGGTTCAGAAGCATTGCCTGGATGACTTTTGGACAATTGGTAGTTACTTTTATTGCAAGCAGCATAGCAATTTACTATATATCTGGCTATGTGCACTTTATGAAAGACCTGTCCTCTTCCAGCCGCCTTGCAATCGCTATGTTAATCGGATGCATTTTTGTAGCACGCTCCCCAGCATCAGCCATCGCAATTATTAATGAATTAAGGGCAAAAGGGCCTTTTACTCAAACAGCAATTGGAGTAACTGTGGTGAAAGATGTATTGGTCATTATCCTATTTACTTTTTCATTTGCGGTGGCAGGAATTTTAATCAACAATGTAGCGTTTGAATTGTCGATTGTCCTTTTGCTCTTCTTTGAATTAATTGGTTCATTTATCGCTGGCTGGATTCTTGGAAAAATAATTTCTTTCATTTTTTCAATAAAGATGCACTGGAATTTCAAAACATTCAGTCTGTTACTTTTAGGCTGGGGAGTATATGGATTTGTTCATCAGTTGAGTGCCTTGAGTTTGCAATATCTTACACACGAAATTTATCTAGAACCCTTGTTAATAAACATCATAGCAAGCTTTTATATAACAAACAGGAGTAAACATCGTCTGGAATTTTTAAAAGTAATTGAAGAAACTGGATTATGGGTATATATTGCATTTTTCACCCTTACCGGTGCCACAATTTCACTCGATATTCTTTCTGATTATTGGTTCCTGGCCATTGTTTTTTTTGGAATACGACTGATAACAATGATTGTCGGTTCTTATTTTGGAGCCTGGGTTGGTGGAGATTCTCCGGCTTTTATGCGGATAGGCTGGATGCCGTTTGTTACCCAGGCAGGTGTAGGCCTGGGCCTGGTAACAGTTGTGGCAACCGAATATCCGGGATGGGGAGCAGAATTTGAAACAATAATGATAGCAGTGATTGTGATGAATCAAATAGTTGGGCCTCCTCTGTTTAAGTGGTCAATATATAAAATGAAGGAAAATCATGACAGAGCGCCAGCACCAAAATTTGATGGAGTGCGCGACGCACTTATTTTTGGCTTTGAAAGTCAATCACTTTCTTTGGCAAAACTCCTTCAGGAAAACAACTGGCTGGTTAAAGTGGTCACTTTAAATCAACAATTAAACCCAAATGATTACAAAAATTATAATATCGTAAAGATTGACTCTTATTCTGTTGAAGCATTCAAAAAACTGGAAGCAGAAAAGGCTGATGCAATTGTAGGTATGCTAAGTGATGATGAAAATTTCAAGATCTGCCAGATTGCATATGAACACTTTGGCACAAAAGACATCATTGTTCGACTTAACGACCACCACAATTTCGCTAAGTTTCATGAATTGGGTGTTCTTGTTGTTGATCCACGGACTTCAATTGTAAACCTACTTTTCCATTTTGTGCGATCGCCTATTGCAACTTCAATTTTACTGGGCATGGAGCAGGATCAGGATACCATTGATGCTGAAGTGGTTAACCCGGACATTGCAGGTCTGGCCCTAAGAGATTTACGCCTGCCTTCAGACATTCTTGTTATCTCTGTAAAACGTGGCGGAAATACCGTAATTTCACATGGATATACACGCCTCCGTATGGGTGATG
>JARGGF010000374.1 GCA_029210905.1 Bacteroidales bacterium
CAATAAAAAACTATATATTGGTGATAACGAATTAATTGTGGGAGAACGTGGCCCCGAACCCAAAGCCACACCAACATATCCTGAGGTGAGCCTGCATAGTATTCAGGATTTGGAAATTCTGAATTCAAGGAAAAAAGTATCGTTTAAAGTAAGCGAAGCGGATAAGAAAATATACAGCGAGATGATTATCCCCTACTGGAAAGGCAAAAACAATCGTGATAAAATAATGAAAGCCATGACCCAGGAGTGGCTCGATGCATATGAAGCTGGTGTTTTCACCGAATTTCAGGAACAGCGGGCTCCGGGACATACTGTAGCCGGGAACAAAATCTATAAAAAAGGGTTGAAAGATATTAAACTGGATATAGCTGAAAGCATGTCGAGGATTGATTTTTATAATGATCCACTTGCCCTGGATAAAATTGAAGAGCTAAAAGCCATGGATATTGCAGCCGATACCATGATAATGTATGCACAGCGAAATGCAGAAGAACTTAGTAAATTGGCTGATAATGAGCAGAATACTAATAGAAAAGCAGAGTTGCTTGAAATGGTGCAGGTTTGCAAAAATGTACCTGAAAATGCACCCAAAACATTTCATGAAGCCCTGCAATATTATTGGTTTGTTCATCTGGCGGTGATAACAGAGCTTAACCCCTGGGACTCATTTAATCCTGGCCGACTCGATCAACATCTTTATCCTTTTTATAAAAAAGAGATTGAAGCAGGTACATTAAGCAAAGAAAAAGCCACAGAATTACTCCAGGCTTTTTGGATAAAATTCAACAACCATCCTGCACCACCTAAAATGGGAGTAACTGCCTTAGAAAGTAATACTTATACTGACTTTGCCTTAATAAATGTGGGAGGGTTAAAGGCGGATGGTTCTGATGCAGTGAATGAAATGTCGTACCTTATTCTGGATGTAATTGAAGAAATGCGATTATTACAGCCCAGTTCCATGGTGCAATTGAGTAAAAAAAATCCGGATACTTTTATCAAAAGAGCATTGGAAATTACTAAAACCGGATTTGGCCAGCCGTCAATATTTAACAGTGACTCCATTATTCAGGAATTAGTGCGACAAGGCAAGTCAATTGAAGACGCCAGAAACGGTGGGGCCAGTGGGTGCGTAGAAAGCGGTGCTTTTGGCACTGAGGCTTATTTTTTGACCGGTTATTTCAATTTAAATAAAATTCTGGAACTTACCCTAAACAATGGTTTTGATCCGCGTACAAAAAAGCAAATAGGACCCAAAACAGGAGATCCAAAGTCATTTAAATCAATGGATGATTTAATGGATGCCTATAAAAAGCAGGAAAATTTCTTTGCTGATGTTAAAATCAGGGGAAACAACGTAATTGAACGATTATTTGCGAAATACCTGCCGGCTCCATTTTTGTCACTTATTATAGATGATTGTATTGCCAATGCGAAAGATTATAATGAGGGAGGTGCCCGATACAACACCAGTTATATTCAGGGTGTGGGCCTTGGCAGTGTAACCGATTCATTAACAGCGCTAAAATACCATGTTTTTGATAAAAAAACAGTGATTATGCAGGATATTTTGGAAGCTCTTGAGCAGAATTTTGATGGACATGAGAAACTTCGCAAAGAGTTGATTTACAATACACCAAAATATGGAAATGATGAGGACTATGCTGATGTTCATTTGGCACAAATATTTGATATCTTTTATGATTCGATAAATGGACGGCCAACTGCAAGGGGAGGAAAATTCAGAATTAATCTTTTACCCACTACCAGTCATGTTTATTTTGGTAGTGTAATTGGCGCCATGCCCGATGGACGAAAAGCTGGTGTTCCGCTTTCAGAAGGGATTTCGCCGGTACAGGGAGCTGATAAAAATGGCCCAACCGCAGTGTTAAAATCTGCAGGGAAAATTGATCATATCCGTACGGGTGGAACTTTGCTTAATCAGCGATTTTCTCCGGACTTTTTTGATGATGAAGAGGGTATTCCAAAGCTTTCATCACTTATCCGTACTTATTTTAGAATGGACGGGCACCATATTCAATTTAATGTGGTGGATTCCAATGTTTTACGCGACGCCCAGAGGCATCCGGAAAAATACAGCGATCTGATTGTACGAGTGGCCGGATACAGTGATTATTTTAATGATTTGGGTGAAGATTTACAAAATGAGATTATTCGCAGAACGGAGCATAAGTCATTGTAGGTATATTCATTTTAAGGAAGGTGTCTAAAAAGACAAAAAAATAAAAATGCCCCCAAAACCTTCGGGGGCATTGGCTTACCGAAGGCGATGCACGAACTCATCAAACTACACAAAGTGTTAATATACACGATTTTCTATTTTTGTGTATTTTGGAGTTTCCGTGATTCTATGGCAATAAATACTTTTTAGACAGCCTCTTGTTCATTTAAGGTGTGCTTTTTGAATTGATAACAAATAACCGATAACAAAACAACTCCCTGACACCTTATTTTCTGACTAATCTAATTATTTTGTACATTTGGTTGCCATTCAAAGAGCTAAAAAATGACAGATAAATTTTCGATTACACCACTTGATAAATTACTTCAAATTATTCTTAATCAATACAATAAAAGCAGAAGTATATTTGGTATTTATGAAGAGTTATTTTTTATTCCGAAGAAATCAGATCCTTTCCGGTTAAGAAGATTTAATCAACTTTTGGAAACACCAATTGGAGTGGCAGCAGGACCACATTCGCAACTCACGCAAAATATTGTGGCTGCCTGGTTGTATGGTGCCCGTTATATTGAGTTAAAAACCGTGCAAACACTTGACGAACTGGATGTTGCAAAACCCTGTATTGATATGCAGGATGAAGGTTATAATTGTGAATGGTCGCAGGAATTAAAAATTAAACAATCGTTTGAGCAATATCTTGATGCCTGGATCATTATCCATATTTTAAGGCACCTGTTCGGATGGGATCATCACGAGGAACCTGGCGTTATTTTTAACATGAGTGTAGGTTATAATCTGGATGGTATACTGAATGACAATGTGCAATGGTTTTTTAATAAAATGGCTGATGCTTCTCCAGAACTTGCCGCAAAAGTAATGCTGTTAAAAGGAATTTATCCTGCCATTGAACAAATAAAAATAAATCCCTGCATTTCGGATAATATTACTTTGTCCACGATGCATGGCTGTCCGCCTGATGAGATTGAAAAAATTGGTATTTATCTTCTGAAAGATAAAGGTTTACATACTACCATTAAGCTTAATCCCACACTTTTGGGGAGAGAAAGGCTACAAAAAATAATAGACAACTCAGGATTTGAAACCCAGGTACCTGATATTGCTTTTGAACACGATTTAAAATACCCGGATGCCATCAGGATAGTTAAAAATCTGCTAAAGCTTGCTTCAGAAAAGAACTTACAATTTGGTTTAAAACTTACCAATACACTTGAGAGCCGAAATCACAAAGATATATTTCCTGCTCAGCAGGAAATGATGTATATGAGCGGAAAAGCGCTGCATCCCATCGCTGTTTGTGTTGCTGAACAATTGCAAACTGAATTTAATGGTGAACTGGATATATCATTTTCTGCAGGAGTTGATGCTTTTAACATAAGTAAAGTAGTTTCATGCGGTCTTTCACCTGCCACAGTTTGTTCTGATATTCTAAAACCTGGTGGATACGCAAGATTAAATCAGTATTTTGAGGAGCTAAATAAAGCTTTTGAAAATTCCAAAGCAAAGTCTTCAGATGATTTTTTTATCGATGTAAGTCAATCAAAAAATGAAATTAAGAAAGCAGCCCTAAAGAATCTGCAAAAATATGCTGTTGAAGTCCTTCTTTCAGAGCGTTATAAACGAAAAGGTTTAAAAGCGCCAAGTATTAAAACGAAAACGCCTTTGGGGGCTTTTGACTGCATTCATGCACCTTGCGAAACCTCATGCCCGACACATCAGGCAGTGCCTGATTATATGTACTATGCTGCAAATGCAGATTTTAATAAGGCTAATGAAGTTATCCGAAATACCAATCCCTTTCCACTGACAACCGGAATGGTTTGTGATCATATTTGCCAAAGCAAGTGCACCCGGATAAATTATGATAGTTCTTTGTTAATCAGAGATATAAAACGCTCAGTTGCTGAAAATGCAGATGAAAAAACACCTGGGATGGATAAAAAATATGCACGAAATAATAAGAAAGTGGCTATAATTGGCGCTGGTCCTTCAGGACTTTCATGCGCTTATTTTTTAAGGAAAAGTGGATTTAAGGTAATAATTTACGAAACGAAGCCGGAAGCAGGGGGCATGGTCTCATCGGCCATTCCAAAATTCAGGCTTACAGACAAGGCTGTAGAAATCGAGATAAAGGATATTCTCGATCTGGGAGTAGAGATTATTTATAATCAACAAATTGATAAACAGCTGTTTGAAAGCTTAAAATCGTCGCAGGATTTTATCTATATTGCGTGTGGTGCTCAAAAATCCCGAAGTTTTTTTATAGATGGAATGGAAGCTGAAGGCGTGTTGGATCCTCTTCAGTTTTTGTATGATACAAAGGCTGGAAAATCTACAGGAATTGGCAGGACTGTATTGATAATTGGAGGTGGGAATACTGCCATGGACGCTGCCCGAACTGCAAAACGGTTGATTGGCAAAAATGGAAAAGTAATTTTGTTGTATCGCAGGACTTTAAAACAAATGCCGGCAAATTACGAGGAAATTAAAGCAGTTCAGCTAGAAGGTATAGAAATTTTAGAGTTGGTGAATCCTTTAATAATTAATCAAATAGAAGGGAAAGTATCCTCCCTGGTTTGTGAACGAATGCAATTGGGTGAAAAAGATGCTTCGGGAAGGGCAAAACCAGAGAAAATTGAAAGTTCGGAGTTTGAAATCGCTTGCGATACCATTATTCCTGCAGTTGGGCAGGATTTGGCCCTGGATTTTATTGATGAGCAATATTTGAAAACAAAAACAGACGGTTTTGAAACCCTGCTTCCTAATATATTTATTGGTGGCGATGCTTTGAATGGAGGATTGTCTGCAATTGCTGCCATTGGCGATGGCCGAAAAGTGGCGCAGCTAATTATTGATAAATCAGGAATTGATTATAGTACAAAGTTGGCTTCAAACCGTGATAAGTCCCCCCATAAAGATTTGATGATTAAAAAAGCCAGGCGTATTAAACCGGTTGGAGTTCATGAATTACCTATTAATCAGAGAGATAACTTCAATTTGATTACCTCAACACTTTCTAAAGAAGAAACCATACAGGAAGCCTCGCGATGTTTATTATGCGACGAATTGTGCAATATCTGTACAACAGTTTGTCCAAATCTGGCGCTCTTCTCATATGAAATTTCACCCTTTTTCGCAGAATACAAAAATGCAGATTTCAAATTTGAGATTTCCCAGTCACCACAAATATTGCATATTGCAGATTGGTGCAACCAATGTGGAAATTGTAATACTTTCTGTCCTACTTCAGGTGCGCCCTATATGGAAAAACCTCATTTGCATTTGAGCAGGGAGTCTTTTGAAACTGATACTGAAG
>JARGGF010000375.1 GCA_029210905.1 Bacteroidales bacterium
TTTTACTTCCACCCCACCCCGAATAACGGGACATTGGTTCAACTTTGCTGACATTATGGATTATGTGGCCCTCAATTACAAACTCTCTGATGATTTTTCAAAAAACGCCTTTGGTGTTGCTCCTGAAGATTTTTTGGTAAATAACAATTATGAGGAAAATGGAATCAAGAACTACCACAAATCGTTTGGATATCTTAGAGCAAAAGAGTTTTCACAGGCGCTTGCCCAATTTATAAATAAAAAACAACTTTCAACTGTTCAAAAAATAATGGAAAATGTACACGAGTTTTTTGATAAAATAAAAGAAAGCATGTTTACACAAAAAGCGGGCTAACTTGAATATTCTTTTGTTTAAAACCTAAACAATGTTCATCAATTAAGTCTTAAAGGTGCGATACATCAAAATTGAAAAATATTGAATTTGCAGTAAATCTAATTTCATTTTGTTAAGAAAATACACTTCTTTACTTTTGTTGTCTAAAACACTTGGTTAAATGAGTTGTAAAGTTGAAACAAAAGAAATAGAGGAGATAAACACGAGCAACATTGTTCAGCAGACTTCGTTTTGGGCGCATGTAAAATACAACCAGGGAATGGAGCCTTATGCCTTCAAATTTATTGCATCTGATGACTTATTATTCCCTGCAAGAAGAGGGCTTGGGAAAATCCAGGATGACATACTGGTATTGGTAAGATATGTAAACAACGATAGTTGTATTGCATACGTTCCATATGGGCCCAGGCTGGAACCGGATTCTGAGAACCATGGAGTATTTCTGGAAGAATTATCTGAAGTATTACGCACCTATCTTCCGCAAAACTGCATTTTAATCAGATACGATTTACCATGGGAAAATCAATGGGCAAAAGAAGATGATTTTTATGATGATAAGGGCAACTGGAATGGCCCGCCAACATTTAAACATCAGGAATACAGGGTAAATTTTAATACAAATAACTGGAACCTCCATAAAAGTCAGAGCGACCTACTGCCATCAAATACCATATTTCTTAACCTGAAGCAGAATAAAGAAAACCTTTTAAAAAATATGAAGCCCAAAACGCGATATAACATCAGGCTTTCTTTGCGAAAAGGTGTAAATGTGCAAACTTATGGTATGGATAAACTGAGTATTTGGTATTCGCTTTATAAAGATACAGCTAAGAGAAACAATATTACCTTACACGATATAGATTTCTTTCATTCGGTATTAATGAACCAAAAAAAGAATCAGGAAGGAGATGTTGGTGCCCGACTGATTATGGCTGATTATGAGGGTGAATATTTAGCTGCAATGTTTCTAATTTTATCAAAAAAAAGAGGGAGTTATCTTTATGGTGCATCTTCCGGCAAAAAAAGAAATTTAATGGCCAGCTATGCAGTTCAGTGGGAAGCCATCAATATTGCAAAACAGGCAGGTTGCGAAGAATATGATATGTTTGGTGTTGCGCCAAATACAAACCAGTCGCATCCCTTACACGGGCTCTACAGGTTTAAAAGTGGTTTTGGCGGAAACCTGTTTCATCGGATGGGATGCTGGGATTATCCCTTAAACAATGAAGCGTATTTTATTTTCAGGGCGCAGGAACTCAAAAATGAGACCTATCACATCAATTAATTTACAAGTAAACAAAGGCATTGGATTAAGCTTTTTTAAAATCATGAACACTTGTAACAGTAAGACATCTGGCATGTATTTCTTCACATGTTTTTGTTCTTAATGTGTTACTTTTCAAGCCAAACAGGTATTATATGCAACAATACTAAATACTAGACGTCTCTGTTTATACGTTTTTATCTAAAAGCATAAAATATAAATACAAAAACAGGTACCTGAAAAAAATAAGAAGAGATACCGTTTAATACGAAAACAATTATTCATTCAAATTCTATAAATTATGAAACTTAACATTTTTAAAAAACTGATGTACCTAATTTTAACCGTCGTTTTCTTTAATGGGTGCGTTCAACAGGGTGAAATTGGACCACAAGGACCAGCCGGACAAGATGGTCAGGATGGACTTGATGGTGGAGCTATAAATGTTTATTATTCCCAGTGGTATACGCCAACTTCATGGGAAGGTCAATCAGGAGATTGGTTTTTTGACGTAACGGATGATGCTATAAATGAAAGTATTGTTGAAGCAGGAATTATGCTAGCTTACATGAGTGTACCCATGGATCTTTATGAAGGTGCTGTACGACCGATGCCCGCATATGCAGTTGGCGCTAATTGGGATTTTCTTATCCCTGCTTATGGTCAAATGGAATTTACCTGCGATAGTCAGAACGCTCCCGGAACAACAGATCATTTTTTCAGGTTTGTGCTAATACCACCAGGAACGCAGCTAAAATCAACAAATAAATCTACTCAGTTCCTGACTAAAGAAGATTTATTAAACATGGAATATGCTGATGTATGTAAATTGCTGGGCATTCCGGAATAAGCAGGAAAAATAGAAAATTACAAACAAAAAAAAGGGAATGCACCCCTGCATTCCCTCACTAAATGAACCCCTATTTGTAAAAACATGCTATTTTACAACTATTAAACCTTATAAAATATACAGCTAAATTACAGATAATCAGGAAATGAAGCAATAAATCAACAAGTTATCTTTACCATGCCATATAAAGCAATTTTACCAGTTTGTTATAGTATTTTTACCAAAAAAAACGAAATGCCCAACTTTATTTTGAAGATTTCACGTTTAAAATACTGGTATTATGAAGATTAACCTGATCTATTTGCTTTATTATTTACTCACCACAAACCTAATAGCTGCTCTGGTTTTTTATATGGATAAACAAAAAGCAAGGAAAGGGAAATATAGGACAAAAGAAAAAAAACTTCATTTAATTGAGCTTTTAGGTGGTGTTTTTATTATACTCCCTATGCTGTATATGATAAGACATAAAAACCGTAAAACATCCTATTATGCTTATACTTATTTAATCTTTTGCGGGTGGATAACTATACTGATACTTGCATTGCAATTTAATTTGTTTGAAATTGCATAAAATAAAAACTCAAAGCAGGAAATGATTTAATAATAAACAATTAACAATAGGCTAATGAAAAGCAGTTGGTTATTCCGATATTTGCAAAACAGTCAAATATTAATTTATGGAAAACAAATTCAGCCTTGCATTAATTTTATTTGTTGCATATTTTGTAAGCTGCCATAGAGAAGTTCAATCAATTAAACTATCTTCAACAGATTGGGATCCTTATAATAAGGCTCAAATTGAACAACTAATAAATAATTATGGTTTGGATAGTGATGATTATGACCCTGCGAAGCCGTCTTACGTAATTTTTGACTGGGACAACACATCCATTTTTTTGGATATCGAAGAAGCAACGCTAATGTTTCAACTCCAAAACCTTATATTTGGTTGTACACCTGAGCAACTGGATACTATTTTGAAATTGGGTACAGATACCACAATCTTACTAAAGAAAGAAAATATTAATGGAGAAAAATTCAAAATAAATACAATCGTCTCCGATATAATTAAAAGTTATACATGGATTTACAATAATTACGAAAAACCTGGCATGTATGGTCGTCTTAGCCTGGAAGAAATAAAAAAGAATCCCAATTACAATAATTTCATCACTAAAGTAAGGTTTCTTTATGAGGCAATCAGCGAAACCTACAGCGAAGATGTAGCCTATCCCTGGGTTACTTATCTTTTTACAGGATTGGATTCATCTCAGGTTCACAACATAACAAAAAAAACAGTAAATTGGCAAATAGCGCAGGAAATAAGTATTGATACTCTAATCAGCCCTTCCATGGAAAATCAGCAAGCAGGTCAGGTGCAGGTTACCTGGAAAAATGGCCTTCGCCTGTTACCTGAAATGCAGGAATTGTACACAAAATTCCGAGAAGCTGGTTTTGATGTATGGATTTGCTCGGCTTCCTTTGTTGATGTAGTTAAAGAAATATCTTCAAATCCGGAATTTGGATACAATAATCCACCGAACCATGTGCTTGCGATGGAATTAGAGCGTGATGCAAATGGGAAGATTCTTCCAATTTTCAGAAAAGGATATAACCAAACCCAGGGAGAAGGTAAAACAGCTGCAATAAACAGATTTCTTGCCAGCCCGGTTACCGGTAAGTATGGTTACGATCCTTTGTTTATAGCAGGTGACAGCCCGGGCGATGAAAACATGCTTGCCGATTTTGATGGCATTAAATTGGGATTAATTATCAACAGATTGAAAGATAGATATGCATCAGATCAGGAGAACAATATAAAAGGGATAATTCTTGGCAAGCTCTACAAACAGGCCGATAAATGCTATCAAAGCGATCAAAATTGCAAATATTTGCTACAAGGTCGCGATGATAACAGTGGCAGTTTTATTCCAAACCGTCAACATATTAAATTTGGTGCTCAATCAGGAAAAATATTTTCAACTGATTAATTGCTGTATGAATTTACTATTATCCTTCGGGGAGGGTTTCGCCATTCAAAGTTAAATCTCCCGATGCACGACTCTTCCAGAATTTTAAATAATAAAAACCACGAAGTGGTTGAACTCTTCAATAACCCCATTAAATTTGGTGGATTTTTGTGAATTAGTGATTTGGAGGCATACTTCCTTTAGCCACCAAGGCACAAAAACACAAAATAGCACAAAACAAAAAGAAAAAATCCCACAATATACTGATTGCCTATCTTATACTCATGTTGCTTGTAGGTGCGAAACTTTAGTTAATTAAATAAAACAACAAATTTATCATAATTGAAACCACGTTGATTTAAAATCCTATTTAATCTTGCCATCAATTTTCAATCTATCAGTTATTCTTTTGTCCAATCTGGGATCAGAATATATTTCTGATACAAAGCTAATAACTAGCTCATTGTCATTCAGATGGTCAAGTTCCTCATAGGGTTCTTCAATAAACACCCAATTACTGGGTACAGACGAATTCAGCGGCCAAAAAAAGCCGCAATAGATTGGTTCTTTATCAATAGTTGCCACAAACATACGTCCATAAACCCCTGAAAACCCAAAGTTTAAAGAATCATGAGAAATATTCAAAGTCAATTTATGGCTAATTGTATCGTATTTATTTAAATCATTGTATCGAAGTAGTGGTGAATCAAACAAAGCTATGGTATCAAAATCAATTGTATTATAATCGAAAACAGGCATACTTGAATAGGGAGCGACTGTAAGGTAAAGCTCAAATCCTTCACCAATTGGATAAATTGGTTCTACCTTGTTTTTCTCGCATGACAATAGATTCAGGCAAAATAAAACAATCAGTGATAGTTTAAATTTCATAACCTGATAATTTATAACTTTAGAAAGGTAATAAATTCGTGTTTATTCAACCAATACGTTTATTTTTATTTAAACGCTGCAAAATGATATGATAATTTTGCCCCACAAATAATTTTTTGGTAAACAAACGTTATAAAAACAAAAAAGAGGCCGTCTAAAAAGTAAAAATTTTAGGCGGCTATTTTTGTTCTGATATTATTGCTATTTTTTTGGATG
>JARGGF010000376.1 GCA_029210905.1 Bacteroidales bacterium
TTTTTAACAGCTGGAAAATCATAAGTTTTGCATGAAAAAAGGAGTAGGCTGAAAAATAATGTAAAGACTTTATTCATAGAAAGTTGCTTAAGGGTTTGGGGTTATTCGTTATTTGTTATTTGTTATTTGTTTATTGTTATTTGTTTATTAAAAATTAATCATTTTCACATTGATATATGCATTGGAATTCCTTCCCTTATCATCGGTGCAGGATATTTTCAGTTTTCCTTCATCAGGTTTAAAAAATACTTTTTGGGTGGGCTCGCACGATTTTAAAAATCTATCATTGATGTACCAGAAAACTTTGTCCACATCATTGGCAGCATTGCAGCTTAACATAATTTCGGTACTATCAGTTTTATCAACGTAATACGCTACATTGTGCACAGGCGATGTAATTTCTGGATTGTTCTCTGCGAATACTCTTTCACACTCAGGATTGTGCTTTGGAATTTTAACATAGTTCACCTGATTGGTTTCGTAAAAAGTAATCATTTCTGGTAAATAATTTGGATACCAGGCCTCAATAAAGCCCAGCTCAGGACGACAACTCCTACAATAAGAAATACTGGAATCAGGTGATATATAGGTCATTTTTAAATGATTACAAATTTCATTTGATGAAACTGACGGAATATAGGCATCAGAAATAATATTTTTGCAAAAATGGTTTAATGGCATGCCCGATTCGGAACAAATTAACCTGAATTCAATATTTTCCGGCACATCATACCATTCATCCTCGGAGCGGTGATCAAGGGTGTTAAATATTTCAAAAAGTAATGGTGCCGCTGATTCTGCCCCACTCATTTCCTGTACTCCTTCAGCCGAAAAATTACCTACCCAAACACCAATGGTGTAATTTTTATTGTATCCTATGCTCCAGGCATCCTTCCGCCCGTATGAAGTGCCGGTTTTCCAGGCAACTTTAGGCAAATCCGCACTATTTTGCCATTCAAGGGGCAAATCAGGTCTTTTAACACGGGTCATAATTTCAGTAAGCATATACGCAGATTCGGCAGAAATAGCCTGAAACCCGCCTTTTGTAGTATCCGAAGCAAGCCAGTTAAAATCCGTAAATTTGCCTTTGTTGGCAAACGCGTGATACATTTTAGTTAATTGTTCCAGGTTAACGCCACATCCACCCAATACCACAGACAGGCCTAGCTTTTTTTCATCCTTTCGGATTTGATCAAAACCCAGCTTTTTCAGGGCATTAACAAACTGGCTTGTTTTTATTTGATTCAAAATTTTCACCGCTACTACATTTAAAGAATTTATAAGTGCATATTCTATGGTTATGTAGCCATGATATTTTTCATCATAATTATGTGGTTCATAACCACTATAGCTGACTGGAACATCGGTAACTTTAAGTTTTGGAGTAGCAATTCCCTTATCGAAAGCCATACCATAAAGGAATGGTTTTAAAGTACTTCCGGGCGAACGGATAGCCACCACCCCATCAACCTGACCAGCATCATCTGTATTATAAAAATCAGCTGAACCAACATAGGTCACCACGCTATTAGTCTGATTATCAATTACAAGTACAGCCGAATTTTTTATATTGCGGTTATATAGTCGTTTAATGTAATTCTCAACTAGGTTCTGCACTTTTATTTGTTTTTTATAATTCAAATGAGTTGCTATTATAGGTAATTCAGGGAAAGTAGTTTTCATCCTGTAAGCATATTGGGGAGCTATTTTGGGAGATTCATGCCGATAGGCGTCCAAGGGCTCATTCAATGCATCTTCAATGTCCTGATCCGGAAAGAGCTCTGCCGCTTTAAAGCGTTTAAGCCATTTATTACGCTCTTTAATAATATAATCATTGTCTTTGCCCAGAATTAAGGAATTTGGTCTGTTCGGAATAATGGAAAGGGCTGTTAACTCAGCCAGACTCAAATGGTTAGGTGCCTTTTCAAAATAAAGTACCGAAGCAGCTTTTACCCCCTCAAGATTACCGCCATAAGGAACCAGATTGAGATATAACTGGAGTATCTCATCTTTACAATATTTCGTTTCCAGCTGCGAGGCACGAAACACTTCTACAATTTTGCCCCAATAGGTTCTCTGTTTAGGCTCAAGCAATCTGGCAACCTGCATGGTAATGGTGGAGGCTCCGGAGGTCCGCTTTCCCTGAATAATATTGTTAAACATGGCCCGCAATATGGCCAGATAATTAACGCCAGCATGGTAATAAAAATACCGGTCTTCCTTAAAAATGATGGCTTTTTTTAAAAGTGGCGTAATTTCATTAAGCTCTGTCTTCATACGCCACTTATCATCCCTGCTTAAAAAGGCATGTACTACTGTACTGTCTGAACTTATCACAATCTGAGAATAATCAATATTATCTGGTAATGGAAATATAATATTTAGCGCTATGGAAAGAAAAAAGGTTGATAATAACAGAATTATTAATAGCCTAACTTCTTTCCTCAACCATAGCCAATATTTTTTAATATTAACTTTGTACTGAGTTCCAAAAAATCGCAGATATTGTTCTTTTCTATACATTTAAGATATAAAATTGCCAGATGTATACTATCAAGAGTAACAAAAATAATTATTCTGGGCTATTGCCTCATTTTTTAATTTTTTAAAGAAAAATATAAAGCAAACTTAACATTTTATTACATTCAGACAAGTTTGGCTCCCATTTAATTTAAAAAACTCGAAAAAAACGCTTTCTTTGTGCACTCAAAACAAAAACCATTACCATCCATAAATAATTATAATTAAACTTTAAAAACTATAAAATTAGTGCCTTATCTTTCAGAATAATAGCAGAACACTCAAAGGATTTAAACATGCAGACACTTTTAAGATTATTATATACAATATTGATATTGAGCATCATATCATGCGATTCATCAAATAAACAAACAAAAGATTCTCCGGTTAAGGACGAAAAGGAACAGCGCTTTGAAAATTATGCGAAAATACTTGAAACTTCAATCCGCAATGGTGATTATAAAAAACTGAATACCTCATGGGACATTGATTTATTTAAAAGCAAAGTGCTTGCAAAGGGAATGGTGGCAACCAATGTGCTTGAGAGTGGAGAAAAATACTTCCGCAAAGTCATTTTTAAAGTTAATAACGATATGGTAGATGAAGTAAAGCAGTATGGTGCTTTTACTTTAAGCAGATTCCATTTTGAAAATGATGTGCCTAAAGCTTTTTATACCTACAAAACCGATATCGGAATAAACTTTATTGAATTTGTGTTTAAAGCTGAAGGAGATGATATTAAAATTATCGATTTCTATAATTTCCAGCAAGGCGAATATTACAGTGAATCTATAAATAAAATGATTGCTTATGTAAATAAATACGGAGGGAAAAAAGGTGCTTATGTAGATGCCATGGAGCTTGTTGGACTTGCAGTAAAACAAGCCAATGATAAAAGATATGAAACCGCCTGGAAAACGATAAATGCCATATCTGATAATTTGCTGAATGATAATTATTTTCAGTATAAACGGATACAAGTGGCCAGAGCTATTTCTGATCTGCGATATTATGAGGCTATTGAAGATTTTCTAGCCTTAAAACCTAAAAACGAAAAACTGCAACTTTATTATAAAATTCACTTGTACCATATGAAAAAAGACAGAAAAAAACTGAATGCAGCTGCTAAAGATTTGGAAGAAATAGTAGGTAAAAGTGAACTTTTTACAAAATGGAGAAGATATAGGTAGCATCTGTTAAAATTATCTTTCAACATGATAATAAATGGTTTATCTCAGTTGTTTATGAAGTTAATTGTTAATCGTTAATCGTTAATTGTTAATTGTTAATCGTTAATTGTTAATCGTTAATTGTTAATCGTTAATTGTTAATTGTTAATCGTAATGTTTTCAAGTTAATAACATTTAACTTCAGAAGTAGCTATTTTGCCTTAAAAGTCAAAGAAAAACGTATATCTGGATTTCCCTCCATTAATATTCAATCCAAAATCAAATATAAATTCTCTAAATATTTATATTTTTGCATATCTTAAACTGGTTGATAATAAAGAATTATTCTCCTTTTAAAAATACAATTGATTTTCAAACATTTATAAAAATTTAACTCATGACAAATGAAGTATTAGAAGCTTATCTAAAGCATGAAAAAGAACGAAAAGAACTTGGGATTCCGCCTTTGCCATTAAATACCACCCAAACTTTGGAAATATGCAAACTGCTTGAAAATCCAGGTGATCAAAATGAACTGCTACTCCATTTGTTTAAAGAAAGAATTTCACCAGGCGTAGATCCTTCTGCTGAAATAAAAGCTGATTTTTTGAATAAAATACTGACAGATAAGGTCAAATGCCCTATTATTGATAAAAAAGAGGCTATTTTCTTATTGGGCACCATGATGGGCGGATATAATGTTACCCCTTTGGTTGAAGCTTTGAAAATAAACGATTTAGCTGATGATGCGGCTATTGCACTTTCGGGCATTACCCTGGTTTATAACGCTTTCGAAACGGTTTTGGAGCTTTCAAAAACCAATGCTGCTGCAAAAAAAGTAATCAATTCGTGGGCCCATGCTGAATGGTTTACTTCCAAACCAGCACTCCCTGAAGAAATTAAAGTGAAAATATTTAAGGTTGATGGTGAAATCAATACCGATGATTTTTCACCAGCTTCAGACGCTTCAACTCGTCCGGACATCCCTATGCACTCTTTATCCATGGGTCAGAGTTTATTCCCTGAAGGAAATAAAACCATTGCCGAATGGCGCAAACAAGGACATACGGTAGCCTTTGCAGGGGATGTGGTAGGAACCGGATCATCCAGAAAATCAGCAACTAACTCGGTTTTATGGCACATTGGCCAGGACATCCCTTTTGTGCCAAATAAAAGGCGCGAAGGTGTTGTGATTGGAAGTGCAATTGCCCCGATTTTCTTTAACACTGTGGAAGATTCCGGCGGATTGCCAATTATGTGCGATGTAAGCAAATTAAATAATGGCGATGAATTAACTATTTTAACCAAAAAAGGTGAGATCAGAAATAAGGCAGGCGAAGTAATTTCTACTTTTAACCTTAAGCCCAATACTTTAGCTGATGAATACCAGGCTGGTGGCAGAATTCCATTAATAATTGGCCGTTCGTTGACCGAAAAAACCAGAAAAGCACTCGGTTTGGAAGAATCTACTGTTTTTGCAAAACCCGATCAGCCAGTTCATAAACCAAACCAGGCCTACACACTGGCTCAAAAAATGGTAGGAAAAGCCTGTGGCAAACAAGGTGTTTTGCCAGGCGAATCTGTTGAACCGGTTATGACCACCGTAGGCTCACAGGACACTACAGGCCCAATGACTGCAGATGAATTAACGGAACTGGCATGTCTGAAATTTCAGGCCCCAATGTATATGCAATCTTTCTGCCATACAGCCAAGAATTCCAACTACTAAATTTGATTTTTTCTTTTTGTAATATTTTAAGTGCATGATTTTTTCAAATATTTTGCGTTCAGCATTTTCCCGAACAGAGCATGTATTGAGTAAAAT
>JARGGF010000377.1 GCA_029210905.1 Bacteroidales bacterium
TCAGAATTACCCCACTTTCAAAAGGGATTTTTGAAGTGAAATCAAGTGCTACAAAAACCTTTAGTGATGAAAAAAGCTTAATTATTTTACCTTCAAATAATTCTGTGCCTTTTGAAGTAAAAGAAGATGACAAGCAATTGGTAATTTTATCGCAAGGATATTCGGTAAAAGTTACACTGAAAACAGGAAAGATCCAGTTTTTTAACCAGGCCGGTAACATTATTGCTAAGGAGAAGCCGGAAGGAGGTAAAAAACTGGAACCAATTGTAATTGATGGAGTTAATGGATATGCACTGCAGCAGGTTTTTGAAACACCAGATGATGAGGCTTTATATGGTCTGGGGCAACATCAGGCAAATGAAATAAATTACAAAGGGAAAAATGAAGAATTGTTTCAGTATAATACTAAGGTCTCTATTCCATTTATTATTTCTACTAAAAATTACGGAATTTTATGGGATAACTATTCCTTGAGTCGGTTTGGAGATCCTCGCCCATATTCTAATATTGATCAGTTTAAACTTTACGACAAAAATGGTGTAGAAGGAGGCTTAACAGCTACATATATTGACAATCAGCAAACTAACCATGTTTTTATTATTCGAAACGAGAGCATCATTGACTACGAAAATCTTGAAACCATTAAAAATTTTCCAGAAGGTTTTAATTTCAGCAATGCAAAAATTACCTGGGAAGGTCAGATTGAATCACCTGAATCTGGAATTTATCGGTTTTTATGTTATTATGCCGGATATACCAAACTATGGATCGATGGCCAATTGCAATTCTATAAATGGCGAACCGCATGGAACCCATCTGTGGCTAAATTTAATATTCAAATGCAAAAGGGTGAAAAACATCAGCTAAAAATAGAATGGATACCTGATGGCGGAGTTTCATACATTGGCTTAAAAGCCCTATCTCCTGTTGATGAAACAGAACAAAAGAACATCTCATTTTCTTCTGAAATGGGCAATGAAATCCATTATTATTTTGTGGCAGGTAATTCAATGGATGATGTTATAGGCCAATATAGAAAGTTAACCGGGAAATCACAAGTAATGCCTAAATGGGCCATGGGATTTTGGCAAAGCAGGGAGCGATACAAAACTCAGGATGAATTGTTAAATGCGTTGGGAGAGTTTCGGAAAAGACATATACCTATTGATAATATTGTTCTGGATTGGTCTTACTGGCCTGAAAATCAATGGGGTAGTCATGAGTTTGAAGCATCGAGATTTCCGGATCCCAAAGGCATGGTTGACAAGGTACATCAAGAAAATGCACATATTATGATATCTGTCTGGCCAAAATTCTATATTAATACAGAAAACTACAAAGCATTTGATGCTAAAGGCTGGATATATAAACAGGCTGTAAAAGATTCAGTTCGCGATTGGATTAAACAGGGTTATATCGGTTCTTTTTATGATGCATATAATGAAGATGCACGTAAGCTTTTCTGGAAGCAAATGGATGAAAAAATATATAGTAAAGGTTTTGATGCCTGGTGGATGGATGCCTCTGAACCCGATATTCTTTCAAATGCCAGTATTGAATATCGTAAAACATTAATGAATCCAACAGCTTTAGGGCCTTCCACAAAATATTTTAATGCTTACGCTTTAATGAATGCAAAGGGCATTTATGAAGGTCAACGAGCTGTAAATGATAGTGATAGGGTTTTTATTCTTACTCGTTCAGGATTTGCTGGTTTGCAAAGATATGGTGCTGTTACCTGGAGTGGTGATATTGGAACCTGCTGGGAAGATATGAAAGCACAAATTCCTGCCGGAATTAATTTTTCAATGGCAGGTTTACCATACTGGACCATGGATATTGGTGGCTTTTCAGTGCAAAAGAAATTTGAAAATTCAAAAGAAGGAAGTCCTGAACGCGATGAATGGAGAGAACTAAACACCCGGTGGTATCAGTTTGGTGCATTTGTGCCCCTTTTTAGGGTGCATGGACAATTCCCTTTTCGCGAAATTTATAATCTTGCACCAGAAACACATCCTGCCTATCTGTCAATGCTCTATTACAACAGGTTAAGGTATCATCTAATGCCATATATTTATAGTTTGGCAGGCATGACATACTTGAATGATTATACAATTATGCGCGGTCTTGCAATGGATTTTTCAAATGATAACAATGTATACGACATTGATAATCAATATATGTTTGGGCCTTATATTATGGTCTGCCCTGTTTCAACATATAAGGCAAGAACGAGAGAGGTTTATCTCCCTCTGGCAAAAGGCTGGTACAATGCCTACACAGGTGAGTTTCATGAACCAGGCAAAAGTATTGTTGCCGATGCTCCTTATGAAAAAATGCCCCTTTTTATAAAATCCGGCGCTATATTGCCTATTGGGCCTGAAATTGAATACACAGGACAAAAAGACAATGAGCCTATTACAATAATTGTATATTCTGGCGAGGATGCAATTTTTAATCTTTACGAAGACGAAGCTACCAACTATAATTACGAGAAAAATAAATATACACTTATTCCTTTTATCTGGAATGAAGAAGCCCAAACTTTAACCATAGCAGATCGGCAGGGTGACTATAAAGGAATGATTAAAAACAGAGTGTTTAATATTGTTTTTGCATCAAAAGATAAAAAAGTAGGAATTGATATCAATGGTGTTGATAGTCAGGAGATTAATTATGATGGAAACCAGGTGAAAGTAAAGTTCAGGTAATTGCAAATTCAGTGAATGTATTATCCTGACAGCCTGAGGATTGGTGTTTTTCTTGTTTTAAATAATAGTTATGAAATTGAAGCTTTTAGCCGCACTTACTTTATTTAGTTTATTTGGATGTACTTCCAAAAAGCCTGATAGTTTTCCTGAAAAAGGATATATCAGTTGGCTTCCTGCATCATCGTGGGAGGATGCACTTCTTACCGGGAATGGAACTATGGGTGCAATGGTATATGGCTACCCCTTTGAAGAGACCATTATACTAAACCATGCTTTACTTTATCTTCCAAATGAAGCTCCTTTGTTGCCTCCAAATATGGCGCCTTATTTGGGTGAAATAAGAAAACTTTCCTTTGAAGGGAAATGGAAAGAAGTGGCAGAATTAGGTGTGAAAATCTGGGAAAAAGAGGGATATGGTGAAAAAAAATGGACCGATCCATATGTTCCGGCTGCTGATTTGAAAATTACGATGCCTCCTTCGAATGTTGATAAATATCAAAGGATGGTTAATTTTCAAACTGCCGAAGCCATTGTTTCCTGGAAGGATGAAAACGGACAATTTACCAGGAAAACATTTGTTTCAAGAGCAGATGGAGTGATGGTGACCCAAATTACCGGAACATCTAAAATCAATACAAATATTGAAATAATTAAACATCCGCACAGTTGGGAACAAAATGCATATGTATCACCTCTTATTTCAAATTCTTACACTAAAATGCTTAATGATAGTACATTACAATATCATTGTGAATATAAAAAAGCTCACATTGGCACCCCAAAAGGTTATGATGTTGCCGTCCGTGTGGTTTCGAATGGTGGTGAATACAGGGCAAACGGAAATTCCATTGAGATAAAAAATGCGGATGAAATTTTAATCTTTACAAAGATTGAGCCTTTATACGAAATAGGCCAATATGCTTTCAATAACTTAATTCATCAAATGGATACCCTTAATGCAAATTATGGCATTCTATTAGAGAGACAAAAGAAAACCCATGGCGAAATTTATAACCGACTGAGCCTTAATTTGTATCCAACTGCTGAAGAAAAACAGATGACCTCCGAAACACTTGTATTAAGGGCAAAGAGTGCATCTTCACCCGGTATTATGCAACGTCAGTTTGAGGCAGCCCGATATAATATTTTATGCGCTACAGGAACCAATCCTCCAAATTTGCAAGGGATATGGAGCGGTACCTGGACTCCTCCCTGGTCATCGGATTTTACACATGATGGTAATGTAGAAGTAGCCATTTCAAATTTGCTTAATGGCAATATGGCTGAACTTATGATGGCCTATTTTGATTATCACGAAAGGCTTTTACCTCAATATCGGATTAATGCAAAACAGTTTTATGGTGCCAGGGGCATTCATATACCTTCACATACTAGTACGCATGGTTTTAATAATCATTATGATGAAACGTGGTGCCTTGAGTATTGGAATGGGGCTGCCGGATGGACTGCTTCCAGTTTTTATGATTATTTTCTTTATACAGGTGATACTGCTTTTCTTCGTAAGCGTGCATTTCCTTTTTTAACAGAAGCGCTGGAATTCTGGGAAAATTTTTTGGTTACAGGCGATGATGGGAAATACATTGTAGTGCCATCCTATTCGCCGGAAAATAACCCATTAGAGCATCAGTGGCAGAATGGTATAAACGCAACTATGGATGTTGTAATTATTAAACAACTTATACAAAATTGGATTGCGGCAGCCAAATTGCTGGGTGTGGATAACAGTACAATCAGCAAAAAAACTGAAATGTTAAAAAAGTTACCAGTATATCAAATTAGTAATGAGGGAGTTATTAAAGAATGGATTTGGCCAGGATTTACAGATAACCAATCACACAGACATGCTTCCCATTTGTATGGATTATTTGAAATTCCTGATGAAGATATAATGAATTCTCCTGAATTATTAGAAGCTGCCAAACAGACCATAATAGAACGGATGAAAATAAGAAAGCAACAGCAAGGTGGTGAAATGGCCTTTGGAATGTGTCACCTGGGTTTTTCAGCTGTGAATGTTGGTGATACGGAAAATGCTGCAGAGATTTTAAAATACCTCTCTATGTATTATTGGACCAATGGAATGGCCACAACTCATAATCCGGGAAATCTTTTTAATATGGATATAAGTGGTGGTTTCCCATCATTAATGACAAGAATGCTGATTAACAGCCGCCCTGGTTTTATTGATGTACTGCCAGCTATTCCATCAGATTGGGTGAAAGGTGATGCTTCCGGCATTAAAGCAAGAGGAAATATAGAGATCGAAAAAATTGCATGGAATGCTGAAAGTGTATATCTTGCACTAAGTTCAGCTGAAGATCAGCAAATTACAATTAAACTAAATGATGGATTAAATGTAGTTGATATTGAGGTATTTGGAACTGAGACGAATGTCAAAAATAAACAAATTATCACCTTAAATTTGGTAAAGGGTAAAACAATAGAAATTAAATGGAAATTATAAATATGGGGAATTTAAAAATTAAAATCAGGAGAGGTATACTGGCACTTGTTTTATTGCCGGTTCTTGCAATAACAAGTACATATGCTCAGATTTCAGAGGCAACAATTGAAACAAAGATTGATGAAATTTTGACTCAGTTAACACTTGAAGAGAAAGTTGCAATGTGCCATGCACAATCGAAATTCAGTTCACCTGGTGTCCCGCGATTAGGGATTCCTGAAATCTGGATGTCTGATGGGCCTCATGGCGTCAGGGCGGAGATTAACTGGGATAACTGGGGCCATGCCGGATGGACAAACGATTCGGTAACTGC
>JARGGF010000378.1 GCA_029210905.1 Bacteroidales bacterium
TTCACGTAATCGGCATGCCAGGGATTTTTACCATCGTAATCATGTAAATCAACCCAGACTGGTTTACCTAGCTCTTTTACCAAGGGCAATATCTTTTTAGTATAATCACTCAAATTAACAATCACATAATCAGCATCTTGTATGGGAGAAAGGAACTGATTATAATCTATTTCAGGAGCTTGAGAGATGGTGTTGGTAAAAATTGAAATTCTTTCACCGTTTTTATTCATAATATTGGTGTGTCTTTCCGTTCCTTCTGGATCAATATCATACTGAAACTCCAGATTTTTTTGGGCAAGTTCCTGAATAGCACGCTTGCCATAAATATCATCACCAATCATGGCATGAAGCAATACATTAAAACCTATTTTACACAAGTTCAACGCCTTGCCACTACCTGTAGAGCCGAGAACTTCATTAAATATACATTGGTGAATGGTTTGGGGAACCGGCTCTGGAAAATCGGGCAGATAAATAATACTATCGATAGACACGCCGCCTGCAATAAATACTTTTTTCATCTTAACTATGTTTTTGATATTGAATTTATTCGTAGAACTAAAACTGTAAGAAGCTCAATAGTCATTGGTCATTTGCTTAGTTATAATGACCAATGACTATTGACTAATGACTTTTTAATTAATGGAAATTATATATGGTGTCTTTGCTTTAATACTAATAGGTTTAGATAAATCAAAAGTTTCTTTTGAAAGCACATCCGTTCCGGTTTTATGCCCCTGCAATACTTCCTGGTAATTTTTTAATGAGAAATTTAATTTTTCCTCTCCATTATTTAAAATCACCATAAGAATCTCATTATCAGTTGTTCTGAAATAAACATATACATTATCATGTGGCAAAAAATGAATCAGATTGCCTTCTTTGATTGCCCTACTGGTTTTTCGCCAACTTAATAAATCGGTGATAAAATCCAGTGCAGCATTTTCGGCAACGGTCATGTTTTCACCTTTAAACACGTTCTTCTTATCACCAGCCCAGCCTCCTGGCATGTCTTCACGAATGTAACCGTGTGATCCTGTGGCCTTCATTAAAATTTCAGAACCATAGTACCATTGCGGTATTCCCCTGGTGGTAAAAATAAATGTTGCAGCCAGTTTATATTTTTCGTAATCGCCTCCTAACTCACCAAATGTCCTGCTTACATCATGATTATCGAAAAATATTAAGTTCATTTCTGGCTGACCATATAAAAAATCCTTTGACAAACAACTATGCAATGCGCTGATATCGCCATTTTTCCCAAAAGCTTTAAGCATTGAATAGTACAAAGGAAAATCTGTAATACTATTAATATGTGACTGATACCCGTCAAAATTTGGTTTTGAACTGTTCCAATAAGCTTCATAAGGCACTTGGCTTACCCAAACTTCAGCCGTAACAAACATGCCGGGATATTCCTTTTCAATATGTTGCCTCCATTTTGCTGAAAAATTTTTATCAATATAAGGATAGGTGTCAATTCGCAAGGCGTCAATATTGGCAAATTCAATCCACCAAACGGAGTTTTGAATCATGTATCGGGCAAATATTGGATTGGCAAGATTTAAATCGGGCATGTTAGTATCAAAATACCCACGATAGTGTTCGTTTTTATCTTTTTGTGAAACATAGGGATCAGAAACTACCATATTATTAAAATTGCTTCGCCCAAACTCTTCAGCATCATTAATCCAGTCCTTCATAGGTAAATCTTTCATCCACCAATAAGCAGATCCACAATGGTTAAAAACCTGATCCATAACCAGTTTCAATCCATTTTCATGTAATTTATCTGCCAACTTTTTATACAAGGCATTATCCCCGAAACGTTTATCTGTTTCATAAAAATCAGAAATGGCATAACCATGGTATGAAAAAGCATCCTGATTATTTTCGAGTAAAGGCATAGGCCATACCGCAGTCATTCCCAATTTTTTAATATAATCAATGTTATCTATAATTCCTTGTATATCACCACCATGCCTTCCATATTCAGCTGTTCTTTCCAATTTATCATTAAATCCTTTTACATTATCGTTTGATGGATCACCATTCACAAAACGATCGGGGGTTATCAGATAAACTACGTCACTGGCATCCATAACAGGTTTTTTATCTGCATTGGGTCTGCGTTGTTTAAGTTCATAATTATAAAAAAAGCTTTTTCCGTTTAGTTGAAACTCAATTGGAACAATGCCTGCTTCAATATGCTTCTTAATGGTTAAATTAATAAATAGATAGTTTTTATTTTCAACCTGTTGTGCTGATTCAAAAACCACCTTATCCGAGTTAATTTTTATGGAAGAGTTTCCAATTGACTTTCCGTAAACCATCAATTGTAAACTATTGTCTTTCATCTCAGTCCACCAAAATGGCGGTTCAACTTTATTAATTGGGTTTGATTGGCCATTTATCCATATAAAACTTGCTCCCAGCAACATAATTAATACACTCAATTTTTTTATCATCATAACATAAAATTTGAAATTTAACACAAAGTAAAGCATCAGAATCTATCTGAAAAACTTTATTTCATAAACCGTAAAAGCTTTGCACAGAGAACAATGATGGGATAAAATTCGACTTTTGTGCAAATAAAGTGTCGTTGGTGCAAAAGTTTGTGCGAATGCCTGAATTATCGTTTATTTGTTTTGGAATAAAGACATTATTGCACAAAATGCAAACTTTGGAGCTATTTAAAAGAAAATAATAGAATGGACCCACAACAATATTCAATCACACGAAACCTGGCCAAACAATTCAACCTGCCCAGATGGACACTTCATGTAATTTATTGGATATTTTGGGTAAACTTCTGGGCAATCATGTGGGGCACCTACGACAACAACTTTGAAAAAACCTATTACATTCAAATATTAGAACTTCCCTTTAAACTAGCCCTGGTTTATCCAGTCATTCACTTTTTAATGCCTAAATATCTTTTAAAAGGCAGGTATTTTACTTTTATATTAGTCTATTTAGTTTGGTTGTTTATAACCGGAATATTAGTTAAAATAGTATGGTACCTTTTTATCGAACCTATTTACTTTCAGGAAAGGTTGATTTATAGCCTGTTGAAATTTACAGAATTAATGAATGTAGTGTTGACCATGAATACAACAGTGGTAGTTCCTTTTGTAATAAAATTAATTGATTTTTGGCTTTATCACCAGCAAAAAAGCGCCACCTTAGAGTATGAAAAAATGCAGGCAGAACTAAAATTTTTACGCACCCAGGTAAACCCCCATTTTTTATTTAATGCATTAAACAGTGTTTATGCCCTTTCGTTACAAAAATCAGAGCTTACTTCCGACAGCATTTCCCGTTTGTCTGAAATAATGCGTTATATTATTTATGAAGCTTCTGCACCAAGAGTTTCCTTAAAAAAAGAAATTAATTTTATCAATAATTATATTGCATTTGAGAAGATACGATTTGCTGGTGAAATGGATGTTAGTGTTTACATTAAAGATGAACGAAAATCAGACATTCCTCCCCTGTTATTTTTAGTTCCCATTGAAAATGCTTTCAAACATTTAAGAAGTTTCTCTGGTGAAAAACCCTGGGTAACCATTCAGTTTGAAGCTGATGATCAGCAAATTAAGTTGATTGTAGAAAACAGTATTGACACCAGCATCGAAATTGCTAAAAATAGGGGTATTGGCATTGAGAACCTAAAAAAAAGGCTGGAATTGATTTATCCTGAAAAACACAAACTGACTTTTGAACAATCCGAATTTTCGTATAAAGCAAGTCTGGTTATTAAAGAATCACTTTGAAAGAAATTCTCAAGCTCATCTTTCTCCAGTTATCTTGTTGATTATATGGACTTTGCAATATTAATTAAAAAAACGATAACAATAGTAATACATTCACCTTCAGACTCAAAAATTCAATAATTATCCTTAATTTTGGTTCATAATGACGAGTTTCTCTGATAAAATAAAATGCCTGATTGTAGATGATGAACCGCTTGCCAGAGCTGTAATAAAAGATCATGTTCAGAAAATTGATTATCTTGAACTTACAGGAGAATGCAGAAATGCTATTGAAGCCAATAGTTTTTTATTATCACAAACCGTTGATTTACTGTTTCTTGATATTAACATGCCCCATCTTACAGGACTGGAATTTTTAAAACAATTAAACCCTGCTCCCGGAGTTATTTTCACCACAGCTTATTCTGAATTTGCATTGGAAGGTTTTGAGCTCGATGCAATTGACTATCTTTTAAAACCTGTTAATTTTCAACGTTTTATAAAAGCTACAAACAAAGCTCTAAGAAGGTTGGGGAAAAATAATTCATCCATTGAAAGTCAAAAGAAAAAGTCCCAAACTGAGGTAGAACTTGCATTTATGTACCTCAAAAGCAGTGATAAAATGGTAAAAATAAATATTATTGATATCATTGCAGTTGAAAGTCAGGGACATTATGTGAAAATATATACTGCAGAAAAAAACTATTTGATCCATCAAAGCATCAGCGAAATGGAAGAAAGACTTCCAAAGGATTTGTTTCAGCGAACACACCGCTCATTTATAGCAGGATTTAAGCATGTTAAAGCTTTCTCAGCTAATGAAATTGAAACTTCTAAAATCAATATTCCCATTGGCAGAAGCTATAAGATGGTGGTGATGGACCGGTTAAATAAATAATTGAATAACAATATTTTTCAAATACATTTGTCTAAATTATCGGATAAAAAATACAAATTGGCGCCACTTAATTTCATAAAAAAATGAACAATGCCTGATAAACTGAACCTACAAAAAATTCTTTCGGAAATTGAAAATGAAATCAAACAAATTCCTTCAAAAGGTGAGCCTGCGTCCTACATTCCGGAATTGGCCAATGTAAACCCTGAAAAGTTAGGATTAAGCCTGATAACCGTCGATGGGCAAAATTTTGGCTTTGGTCATCGCAACGAAAAATTTTCAATTCAAAGTATCTCAAAAGTTTATGCACTAACAATGGCCTATAGCATCAAGGGCGAATCATTATGGAACCGGCTGGGTGTAGAACCATCGGGCAATCCATTTAACTCACTTATTCAGCTTGAACTGGAAAAAGGAATTCCTCGTAATCCTTTTATAAATGCCGGGGCACTGGTGATTTGCGATATTTTGTTTGATGTTTTAAAAAATCCTAAAGCTGAATTGCTTGATTTTGTTAAGCAGTTAACTAATAATCAGCAAATTAGCTATAATTTAAAAATGGCAGAATCTGAAAAACAATCAGGCTTCAGAAATGCGGCATTAATAAACATGATGAAGTCTTTCGGTAATATTTATAATCGAATAAGTGATGTACTGGATTTATATTTTCACTTATGTTCTATTGACATGACTTGCACAGAACTTGCACAATCCTTTATGCTTTTCTGCAATCACGGCACTTTACAGGGTAGTTCCGATAAAATTATTTCAAAAAGTAAAACAAAACGGATCAATTCCATTATGCAAACCTGCGGTTTTTATGATGAAGCAGGTGAATTCTCC
>JARGGF010000379.1 GCA_029210905.1 Bacteroidales bacterium
CCACTGTCCCATCTGATTCCGCCATAGGCGCTTGTCATATTTGAAACAGGTGCACCTACTGAAGCGGCTTTAAACATATTGGTTTGGGTAATTACAAAAGCCGCCTGGTATCCTCCCCAGCTTTGCCCCTGGATCCCTATATTTTTTTCATCAACAAAGCCCTTGTCAATCATTGCCTTGGCTCCGCTTACTATATAATTATAGGCGCTTTTACCCGGATAACCAATCTCATAACGGATATTCGGAATAAAAACCAGGTATTCATTACTGGTATAAAACAAAATATTGATTGTCGAACGGCTTGGTCGGGGATAGTAATGTGTGTGAATTCTGTCAGAATAAAGTCTGTAAAAATATACCAGCATTGGGTATTTTTTCTTCGGGTCAAAATTTTCAGGCTTATAAAGCAAGCCTTCTTCCTGTTTTCCATCAAACGTGGTCCATTTTACCAGTTCTACGGTAGCCCAGTTATAGTTTTCCTGTTGCGGGTTGGCATAAGAAATTTTAAGAGGATCTGCAAATTTATCATCCGAATACCATACGTCTCCAAATTCTTTTACTGAACTCCTATTCCATACTAATTGATTGGCATATTTTGCTTTAATGGGAGGGTAAAAATTAAAATCGCCCATAATTAATTTTACAGGTATACTCTTTTTGTCCCATAAAACTGAATAAAAACCACTTTGCTTGGTTTTTTTATTAAAAGCGGTGAGCATCATTTTTTCATTAGGCTCAATATAAGTTGTTTCCTTGTTTAATTTCCTGTAACGAAATTCAATGTTATTTTTTCTACCCTCACCAGCAGTTAATAATACAGGTGCTTCTTTGCCTTTTGGGTCAACCATCCAAATGTCAAATTGGTCGTAAACCATAAAATATTCATCATCTTTTGTCCATCCGGCGTATCCATATGATGGAATATCTGTGGGATAATCGTATTCTTCATCATAAAAAACAGTATTGATATTTGATGTAAGATTTTGTATTTTAAGAGTTTGTATGTCTTTTGAGAACCACGCCTTTTGATTGCTGTCAAACCAAACTACATATTTTCCAAATGGAGAAATTGCAGTTTCGTTCCTCGTTTTTTCAATGATGTTTTGTCTTTTTCCGGTATTAACATCAATGATATAATAAGCTTTATCTGCCGGAAACTGCCATGATTGCTCAACCATGAAAGGTTTTTCTGATACTCCAAATGCTACATTAGCGTTACCGTTTAATAAGGTACTAACATCCTGTACGAGTTCGTTTTCAAGCTGAACCACCTTTTTGCTTTTAACATGGAACACAGTCTGGTAGGTTCTTTTTAATTCTTTTTTTAATTCTACCAGTTGTTGCGATTGGAGCAAAGGATCCTTCCACGACCAGATGTCCAGTTTTACTTTTTCTTCCTCAAGCAACGTATCTTTTGGTTCAGGCTCTTGTTTTGCAGCCATTCCAAAATACAATTTTGAATCATCCCTCGAGAACCAGATTTTTCCGGTTTCACTTACTATCCAATCTTTGTGATTTTCAAATTGATTTGTGTCAATTTTAATTTCGGCACTGGCTTTTTCACCTTCATTCCAGTGAAATAAATTATAGATCTTCTCTTTGGTACTGTCTGCCGAAAAAAGAAATGCTGCTTGTGTAGAATTATTATCAAGTGTAATTTTTTTAGCGATTCCTTCCTTGTTAAATATTTCAGTAGTGAGTTCCGTGTTTGTATTAAATAGATTTACTTTTGAACTGATGATGCTATCTCCAACAACCTGGATGAACCCAAGGTATTTCCCATTTCTTGAAAAATCAAATTCTGTAACATCCTTAAAACGATATTCTTTCTTTTTTTCTGGTTGAAAAACCACTAAATCAAAAACTTCAGGTGCATCTTTTGGTCTTTTTGAGGTCTTTTTCACTTCTTTTTTATCTGCTTTGGTTGTGTCAGGCTTATCCTCTTGAAATTCGTGAAGATATGCAATCCAGTCAGTTTGTTCAAGTGGAAGGTTAAAAGAGATTAAATTGCTGATATAAAAGGTGTTATCATCCTTAAAAGACCAAATAGCCAGTGAATCTTTTGGAAACTTATCTTTTTTAGCTTTTTTTAGTTTTAGCTGTCTTATTGAATCCTTCTGAGCTAATATTTTAAAAGCAATGAATTTTGAACCAGCTGAAAAAATGGCGTTATTTCCTCGTTTATATATCTTTTTTATTAATTTATAAGGGTTCATTACTACTAACTCACCATCACCTTCATATGGATTAATTTCATAACTCACCCAATTCCCGTCATACGAAATAGCTTCTTTACTTATCGCATTCCATGAGTCATAAACTGAGAAGTCTACAGGTTTTTTGATTTTACTTTCCTGTGCGCTGAGATTATTTGATGATAACACACTAATAATTAGTATATAAAAAATAGTTCTGAGTTTTTCAAATCCTATATTTTTGAAGACATTTTCTGACATTAAATTAATCCGTCGCATAATTTGTAGCTTTAAGTATGATAACAATTGACTAATTTTTATTTTAGTTAGCCTGAATAATATGTTTTAATGTTTGAGTTTATGGTATTTAAATCGAAAATTAGGCCAAAATGACTGAGTTTTTAAAAAATTGAACCAATTTATAATCAACAAATCTGTTAAGTGTCACAATATCAATAGTTAAGATTATATTTTATTCTGTTTTTGAACTTTTAAATTTTTGAAAATTTAACTTAATACGTCTTGTTTTATCCATATACTGGTTTTGTACATTAATATTTCTCAATGCTGAAATATTAAATTAAGGATTATCCTACCTATTGTTAACTATTTACAGGTCAAATTAAGAAGTGTTTTTAACATTGAATGGTTTTTTTTAGTATTTTTGATGCATATATAGTTTACTTTACATATTTTTGATGTTTGAAGCAAATTTTAAACTTATATTATGAGCAAACTAAGATTTTTTTTAATAAGCATTTCTTTAATAATTTTGGTAAACTCAAAGCTAATTGCAAGCCCTATTAGTCCTGTTTATTTCCAATCTTCATTATCTTTTTTTGGTTTCGACCTAACTGAAAAAACCTATTACGAAGAAATATTTAATAAAGACGAACGCAAGGAATTAAAAAAATCATATAAATATCTACAGGCTGCAAATAAATACATGACAAAATATGATGCAGATCAGCAGGAAATTGAAAAGCTATACACCATTGCCGAAGCAACAAGCAGCGCCAAAAGCAGGGAGAAGTCGCTAAAAAATGCAAGAAAGCTTGAGATTAAATCACTTAAAAATGGTTACAAGGCCTTGGATTATTTCAAAAAAGCAACTGATATCCAAAACAAAATATATATTACAGCTTTAAACCGTGAAAGATTAAAAGACGATTCAAAAAATTCAAAACTTGGCAGAGAACTGGAACTTCAGGCAAAATCGATTTTTGAAACAGCAAAAACAAAGGAACAAAATGTTCCGCAACACGACGATAGATTAAAGTTTATTGCTTTGAAGGAAGTTAATGAGTTGGTTATGAAGTCATTGTCAATGCAGGAAAAGGCTTTTGGATTTTATGAAAATGATCCGGCAATAACTTCAGAAGATGTAAATATTGTTGAAACTTCGGAAAATGAAGTAGTTAAGCTTGACTCTGTTTTATTTCCTGTTTATGAAGAGCAATACAATGCATTAAAAGATCCTAATTTGTATCATTCAAAAGCAAATTTAATTATACCCCGACTCAATTTAACCAAAGAGGAGTTAGCCTCAGTTGTGGATGCAAACCGTAAAAACAAATATGCGAATACGTTGCTTTTGCAGGTAGATGAAACATACAGAGTAGTTGATTCCTTAAATTTTGTAGCGGATCGAACTGAAGATTTTGCAACGCGCGATGCACTAAGATCAAGCGCTATTGAAAAAGAGCAGACTGCCTTTTATAAATTAACAAATGCCACTAACATTTATCTGGATGTTAACGACATCAGATATCAAATCTATAAAAAACATTTTTCACTTATTGACCCAAAGATTAAGGCATCCGCCCCTGACAAGGCAAAAAAATACGAATCAGAAGCTGATGTTTATTATACTAAGGCAAAAAAAGAAATTGCCCTTGCCAATAAGTTGATGTTCCGTTCGGAGCAATATCTAAAACTTATGGCTGCAAATGATTTATTACTCTTTTCCTTGCAGTTACAAGAAAGTGCCTATGGCGTTTATTTTAATTTACCAGAGGCAATTTCAGCTGAAATTGATACTGCTTTAATTGATGAAAATAGCTTAAACAATACAAATGTTTCAACTAACCAGGAAAATACTTCATCAGGATTAAGTTGGGATTTACTTGCAACATACACCTATTCAAAGGAAAAACCCAGACCTGTAAAATATGTCTCCAAAAAGGGGATTGTGTTTTTGGTGCAAATTGGTATTTTTAAAGGTCTTTTGCCTCCTGAAAAATTTGCAAATGTGAAACCCCTGGTATTTGAAAAATTTGCCAAAAATCCATATCGCCGATATTTGGTTGGTGAATACAAAACTACAGAAGCTGCTGAACTGGCCCTTGAGAAAGTGAAAGCACTTGGCTACGCTGATGCTTATATCATTTCATTTGTTGATGGTGAAAGACGATCATATTCATATGGTCAGGCAAAAGTAAACACTTCAGATAAAGATTATATAAAAGTAAAACAGACCGAAATTGCAAAGATTGGTGGAACGACTGAAGTTGTTGAAAATAAGCAGATTAAAGGTAATCAGATTAAGACTGCTACAGGGGAGAACAGCAGTGTGACAAATACTAAGGGGCTCTTATATTTTGTACAACTGGGGATGTATGTAAAACCCTTAACAAATGAAGAATTAAAAAATCTTCAACCTATATTTACAGAGAAGATTCAAGGGAAAGGTACCCGCTACTTGTATGGGAATTTTGGAACCATTGCTGTGGCCAGAAATGAAAATCAAAAAGCCAGGAACCTTGGTTTCAAAGATTCATATGTTACAGCTTATTATGATGGAGTTCACATTGCATTGGATAGGGCAAAAAAAATTGAAAAACAGCAGTATGGCACAATTTCTGAAAACACAACGGTAATAAGCTCAAAATCTTCCACCAATATTAGTTTTATGGTGCAAGTTGGGGCATATCGTGAAAGTCTTAATAATACTGAAGAAAACAAACTGAAGAGCAAGTTTTCACCCAGAAATGTTGAACACAAAAATGCTCATGGAATGAATATTTATTTTGTTGGAAATTATAAAACATACAAAGAAGCAGATTATTTAAAAAAGAAATTAATTGGTGAGGGACATAAAGATGTATTTGTGATTGCTTTTGATGACAATGAGAAAATATCTGTGGGGGAAGCGATAAAAAGGAATAAATAAGTTTAGAAAATGGGAATTAAAGAAAAGCAGGATATTGAAAATTTATTCAACCTGAGTAGTGAAGAAAAAAAATCACTGATTTTATATAATGATGATTACAATTACTTTGAATTTGTTA
>JARGGF010000037.1 GCA_029210905.1 Bacteroidales bacterium
CATTAGCCGACAAGAAGTTGCTGCAATGGCCACAATAGGTTTGGATCAGGGGATACTGGAAGAAGCAGAAAGCAATATTATCAATAATTTACTGCGCCTAAAGTCCATTAAGGTAAGAGAAATTATGACTCCACGGACAGTGGTAACATCTGCTCCGGAAGATATGAAAATGTCGGAATTTTTTAAAGAGGCTTCATACCTGAATTTTTCTAGAATTCCTGTATATAAAGAACAACTGGAAAATATCACCGGTTACGTTTTAAAATATGATGCATTGGAACGTGTAGCCAAGGACGAATTTGATATCCGGTTGAAAGAAATAAAAAGGCCGGTAATAATGATTTCTGAAGATACTTCAGTTCCGGTTTTGTTTAACCAGTTGCTTTCCATGAAAGAGCATATCTCAATTATTGTTGATGAATTTGGTGATGTTGCCGGTATTGTTACCATGGAAGATATCATTGAAACCATCATTGGTGTTGAGATTATTGATGAAACCGATAGTGATATTGATTTACAGAAGTTGGCTAAAGAAAAATGGAAAGTTAGGGCAAAAAAAATGAATTTAGATCATTTGATTTAACCTACATTATTTACTTCGTTGACCGCGTGTCGCCTATAGCTTTAGCGGTGGCGAAGGGCGTGCACCCTTTATAAACATCTACGATGTATTCAAATTGGAACACAGATTCCACGGATTTAACTGATTTAACGGATATTGGAGCAGGTCTGTTTCTAAATAAAACTTTCCGTATTGTATTGATATCCATTTGGTGTATTTGTGTATTGGTGTATTGGTGTATTGTTTAAATATACTAATTTCCAATATACCAATTTCCAATAACCTCGTAAGACAATTTCAGCTTAATAGCGACTTTTAATAATCCCCTGATATTCAAATAAAGGGTCAGGAGTTCTGATTTTAGTGATATTTAAAGCCTATTCCAAAATCCTGGCCACCAATATACCATCGCTTTTTTTCTTGTTTGCCAGATATTCACTCATTGGTTTATCAGACAATACTACTTTCTTTTCTAATGACGATGCATGATAAAAATGCAAACGATTATCTAGAAAAGCAGCAATCACCACATGTGAGATATCAAGCCCGTTGACGGTAGTTGAAAAACCAATAATATCTCCGTCTTTGATATTCGAAGCTAAATTATCTATCTGGTCCTTAGTGATGTACTTAAGTTTTTCACGTCCGATTAATTCTTCATATTTGGCTATTTCCTTTACAAACTCAGGATTTGAAAGCTGCTTGTAATTCTCCGGATGGCTTGACATAAAACCTACGGTTGAGTTAAAATCCGCGTTCCCAAAGTCATTGCTTACAATCTTAATCAGTCCTTTCTTTTGGTTATCGAGCAGCCAGTCTGTTGAATAGTGAAGCCGCGATGGGTATTTATCAATTACACCATTTCGATACCTGAATTTTCTTAGTTTTTTACAATAATCGTTAAAAGTAGTATCACCTGATTTAATGCAAAGTGAGAGCGTGACAACATTTTCCATAAAAGTAGAACAATCAAGTTCATGCAGATTAACCACGAGATGTTCATCATCTGCAGTTTCAAGAGTGTGGCCAACATAAGGGGTATTGATAAATTGTTTTGCGATTTCAATTTCTATTTCTGAAGTATTTTTTTCCTTCAGGTTTTGTAGGGCTGCAAATTTCATAATCTCATCAAAAATTCTGAGATCTTCATCACTGGCTGTGTAGGCAACTTTTTCTTCAACCTTTATAGTATCAGCACTGACAGTCTCTGTTTGCGATTTAGCATCATTTCCGCTGTTACATGATGCAAAAAATAGTGCAGCTATTAAAATAAGGATAAAATGTTTCATTTTTTCAATATTTGTTGATAAAAACCGGTGATAAAAGTAATGATTTATTTAAAGCTGAAAAATTGCTTTTTGTTTCTAACATGAAATATTTATAAATTCTATCAACATCTTGATTTTCTTTGAGTTCCTTTGTGCTAAAACTTTGAGCAACTTTGTGCTACATATTTTGCAACACTAAGTTTCACAAAGGATTACACTAAGTTGCACTAAGTTTATGAACCTTTAGCTCTGCGAAGCAAATTAATGAGGCTAATGTCATGTCAAAACTCAACTTTCGGGTATAATGATGATTTCATGAAAGGTTCAAAAAGCCGCAATATATAAAAAATACCACAAAATAATAAAGACGCAAAATCCCACAAAACCCTGATTTCAAAAAATATATGTAAAGTAAATATATAGTGTTTATAGAGTTTTGGTGGCTAAATTTTAGGATTGAAAGCTCAACGTATAAAGTTTTTTTTAAATCACCAGGTTTTTTCTAATTTAACATGCTGTTTTTTTTACATTATATTTATATGACCAGAAAAATTGTACTTGTAGGGGTTTTGATATTATTAGGCATAGCACTATGGTTAAGTCCTGATTTTAAAGTGGTTGCTTTTGGTGTGGCTATTCTTCTGTTTGGCATGATGATGCTCGAAGAAGGTTTTAGGGCATTTGCCAAAGGCCGGATGCTGTCGATTATACAAAATGCCACCAATAAACTATATAAAAGTATTTCATTAGGCACGGTACTTACCGCTTTAATCCAGTCGAGTTCATTGCTCACTGTAATTGCAATTTCTTTTATCAGTGCAGGTTTGATTGATTTAGGTGCAGGTATAGGTATCGTTTTTGGGGCCAATATTGGAACAACCACCACAGCCTGGCTGGTAGCAGGCTTCGGGTTGAATATTAAAATTGCACTGCTTGCAATGCCAATGCTGATATTTGGTGCTGTTTTATCTTTCCAGAAAAATACCATTTTAAAAGCCTTTGGGAATGTATTGGCAGGATTAAGTTTTTTCTTTCTGGGCATTCATTATATGAAAGAAGGCTTTGATACCTTCAAGGACAGCTTTGATTTGGCAGCTTATGCCATGCCCGGATTAAAAGGTCTTTTGGTTTATTCACTACTGGGTATTGTAATTACTACTGTTCTGCAATCAAGTGCAGCTACGCTGGTACTTACACTTACAGCACTTTCATTTGGTCAATTAACCTACCACAATGCATTGGCGCTTACAATTGGTGCTAATATCGGAACCACCATTACTGCAATTATTGGTGCTTTTGGTGCAAATGTGGATGGAAAGAGACTGGCAGGTGCCCATCTTATTTTTAATCTTGTAACTGCTATCGTGGCCTTGGTTTTTCTTCATCAACTGGCTCTAGCTGTTGATTATATAAATAGTTTTTTGGGAATTGCTGATAATAATTATTTGCTTAAACTGGCAATGTTTCACACACTTTTTAATGTTCTGGGTGTTGCATTGATGCTTCCGTTCATCAAACAGCTTGAACGTTTTCTGCAAAAGATCTTTAAAAAAGGAAATGATAAAGATATCGAGTATCCAAAGTACCTGAACAAAGCTGTTTTAGAACATCCTGCAGCAGCCCTGGAGGCAGTAATTAAAGAAACTAAATACCTTTTTAAAAATGCCACTTTCGAAATTGTTGCACATGGTTTAAACCTGCACCGCGACGACATTAAATCTGAAATTAGCATAAGGGAGCTGGTTAAAATGTCGCATTCGGATATCGACCTGGATGTGGATGATATCTACTACCGCAAAGTTAAAACCATTTATGGTAAGATTATTAAGTACATTTCGTTGATACAATTTACTTTTAAATTATCTGAAAAACAAACAGATATGCTTACTAAACTAAAGATAGCCAACCGTAAAATTGTAGAAATTATTAAGAGTATGAAAGGCATACAGACAAATGTTGACTTATATACAAATTCTGATAATCAATACATAAAAAAAGAATATGAGCGACTGCGAATTACTGCGTCAAAAGTAATGCGCGAAACTTATTACCTGCGCAAAGAGCATGAACCTGAAAAAAGACTGGACTTACTCAGTAAAATGCACAAGGATATCATGAAAGAAAGTATTTTAACAAGCGGGGTAATTGATAAATTGATTCGTGAGGATTTGATCTCAAGCAGGATGGCTACTTCATTAATAAATGATAGTGACATTGTAAACAGCATGATCGAAAACTTTATAGAAATTGCTGTATTGCTTTATGGAACTAAGGATTTGTTGTTTGAAAATGGGGTTAGGGGTGTTTAAAGGTGAGAGTTAAGAGTTAAGAGTTAAGAGTTAGGAGTTAAAAGTTAAGAGTTAAGAGTTTGGAGTTAAAAGTTAAGAGTTATAAGTTAGGAGTTAAGAGTTAGGAGTTAAAAGTTAATAGTTATAAGTTAATAGTTATTTTAGGTGTTAAAAAGTTTAAGTTATTTGTTTGTTAACAATTAGCCATTAACCATTAACCATTAACAATTAACCATTAACAATTAACATTAAACAAATAACCTTTTACTTTTTTGAAAACAAATTTGTAAATTTGGACGACTGCAAATAAAATCTGTTTACAAAACAGAAAATACCTAACATCTAAAAATAAATAAGCATGCAAAATAATCCGTTTAACACCATTTCAAAGTTAAAAACAAATAAAGGTGAGTTTACCTACTGGAGTTTAAAGGCCCTTCAGGATCAAGGCTATGGAATTGAAAAAATGCCTTTTTCTATCCGTATTTTATTAGAAAATGCGCTGAGAAATTTTGATGATTTTGCCATTACAAAAGAAAATATTGAAACCATTTTAGGATGGAAACCTCAAGCATCAGACAAAGATATCCCTTTTAAACCAGCCAGGGTGTTGATGCAGGATTTTACGGGCGTTCCTGCTGTGGTTGATTTGGCATCACTAAGAGCTGAGGCAGCCCGGAAAGGGAAAGATCCCAATAAATTAAACCCACTAATTCCGGTTGATTTAGTGATAGACCATTCCGTTCAGGTTGATTATTTTGGCACACCAAATTCTTACCTGCAAAATGTTGAAGCTGAGTATGAAAGGAACATAGAACGTTACCAGTTTCTTAAATGGGCACAAACTGCCTTTGATAACTTTTCGGTGGTTCCTCCGGGGATGGGTATTTGTCACCAGGTAAACCTTGAATACCTTGCAAAAGGTGTCATTGAGCGCGATGGGCAGGTATTTCCTGATACCCTTGTAGGTACTGATTCTCATACCCCAATGGTAAATGGTATTGGCGTTGTTGCCTGGGGCGTTGGCGGTATCGAGGCTGAAGCTGCTATCCTGGGTCAGCCTATTTATTTTATTATGCCCGAAGTTGTGGGGTTAAAGCTAAGCGGGAAATTACCTGCCGGAACAACTGCTACAGATTTGGTGCTTACCATTACTCAATTACTTCGTAACCACGGCGTTGTGGGTAAGTTTGTTGAAGTGTTCGGGCCTGGACTGGATCATCTGACGGTAACCGATCGCGCAACAATATCTAACATGTCGCCTGAATTTGGCTGCACCGTTACTTATTTCCCAATTGATGGCCGTACTTTGGATTATATGCGAAAATCAAACCGCTCTGAAGAACAAATTCAACTGGTAGAAAATTATACAAAAACCAATATGCTTTGGCGAGAAAATGAATCTAAAATTGCATACAGCAGCCTGGTTGAATTGGATTTAAGTACCATTGAACCTACAGTTTCGGGCCCTAAACGTCCGCAGGACAAAATTTTATTGAAAGATTTTAAAAACAAGTTTAAAGATTTACTAAAAACTAATTATCAACGCAAATATGTAGACTTTGAACACCGGACTACCGATGCTGAGATTAACCAGTTAAAAACGGTTAAAATAAAGAAAGATAATATTACCTATAATCTGCACGATGGTTCAATCGCCATTGCAGCAATCACCTCCTGTACCAATACTTCTAATCCGAGTGTAATGATTGGTGCCGGACTGATTGCAAAAAAAGCTATTGAAAAAGGCCTGATGGTGAAACCGTGGGTGAAAACTTCACTTGCACCAGGCTCCAAGGTGGTTACAGATTATCTTCAAAATTCAGGACTCTTGCCCGAATTGGAAAAATTGAAGTTTAATATCGTTGGTTATGGATGTACTTCGTGTATTGGTAACTCTGGTCCATTGCCTGAGGAGATTGATAAAGCCGTGGTTGAAAATGATTTGATTGTGGCTTCCGTACTTTCAGGAAACCGTAATTTCGAAGCCCGGGTTCATCCAAAAGTGAAAATGAATTACCTGATGTCGCCCATGCTGGTAGTGGCCTATGCCTTGATTGGCAGGGTTGATATTGATTTATTTAACGAGTCTCTTGGAACTGATAATGATGGTCGTCCTGTATTTTTGAAAGATCTTTGGCCAAGCAATGATGAAATAGATGATGTAATGAGCAAGGTACTTTCTCCTGATGATTTTGAGCGCAACTACAGTCAGATTTTTGAGGGAAATGAACAATGGAAAAACCTGCAACCTCCAAAGGATAAAGTTTATCAGTGGAGTAAGCAGTCTACCTATATTAAAGAGGTGCCATTCTTTAAGGGAATTGACCCTGATATCTCGTTATCTGAGAATATTGAAGGGGCCAATGTGTTATTAAAACTAGGAGATTCTATTACTACTGATCATATTTCACCGGCTGGCTCGTTTTCTGAAGATAGTCCTGCAGGAATCTACTTAAAGGGCAGGGGAGTGGAACGAAGAATGTTTAACTCTTATGGTTCGCGCCGGGGAAATGATGAAGTAATGGTTCGCGGAACTTTTGCCAATGTGCGGATTAAAAACCAGTTGGTAAGAAAAGAAGGCGGATTTACAATGCATATCCCGTCGGGCGAAGAAATGAGTGTTTTTGATGCCTCACAGCGATATCAGCAGGATAATATCCCATTGCTTGTTTTGGCAGGAAAAGAATATGGAAGCGGGTCATCACGCGACTGGGCAGCTAAAGGAACAAGCTTGTTGGGAATAAAAGCCGTTATTGCCGAAAGTTATGAACGTATCCATCGAAGCAACTTGGTGGGAATGGGTGTTTTGCCGCTCGAATACCTTAATGGGCAAACGGCTGAGAACTTAGGACTTACAGGAAATGAAAGTTATTCTATAAAAGGGATTTCTGAGGGTTTGTCGCCGCTAAAAAAGCTGCAGGTAAAAGCGGTTACGGAAGAAAACAAAACAATTGAATTTGAAGTAGTATGCAGACTTGATTCGGCCATAGAGATTGAGTATTATAAAAATGGGGGGATTTTGCATTATGTGTTGAGGCAGTTTCTGAAGGACTAAAGGAGGAGGATGGAACAAGGATTTGATGGAACAAGGATTTTATGGAACACGGATTGTACTGATTTTACGGAATTTCACGGATTATAGTAGGGATTGGATCTTCGATCCTTTGGAGTAGACACTAAGCTGAGCAGAAGTGCCGGTTTCGGCAACGCTCCACCTCTGTGGTACCCGGTGGCTGCGGCCCTCGAAGCCACATTCTTATTATATTAATTATTTAATATTAAGCCGCAGTACGCGCGTTGTCGAAGTGCTGATGATGGTACGCTGATTTTTATGATGGTTAGGATTTGATATGAATAAGACCTTCGGTCTTTGATTTTATTGGAACACGGATAGAACAGATTTAATGGATTAACTTCGTTGAGATCGCTCCGCTAAGTTTTCACGGATTATAGTAGGGATTGGATCTTCGATCCGTTGGAGTGGACACTTAGGGGAGTAGGAGTGGATTTATTACTCTGTGAAACTCTGTGTTTTCTCTGTGGAACTCTGTGTGATTAGAACACAGTCCCGCCTAAGCGGAAGATAGAATTGATTTTACGGATTAACTTCGTTGAGATCGCTTTGCTAAGTTTTCACGGATTATAGTAGGGATTGGATCTTCGATCCTTTGGAGTGGCCACTTAGGGGAGTAGGAGTGGATTTATTACTCTGTGAAACTCAGGTGCGCCAAGAAGCGTGCGTAAATATAAATAAATTTTAAATACCTATAAGGATGAAAGAGCCTTACAACCCAATTTGCCGTTCAGGTTGAAGCCGAAGTGATAACGTAGGAGGTAACAAATACGTTAAAGCTCACAGAAAGCGGGCACGTAAGCTGCAAAAGTCAGGCCTCGTTACACAAATGGCAATGGTCAATCTCCCTGAGATGCTGAAACCTGATACCCTGTTGGAAAAGATGGGAAAAAGAAATAATATCCCATAAATGGCTATAACCAACAAGGATTGCCCGGGGTAATATTTTGTTGCGTGCGAGCCAAAGGTAGCGCATGAACTTGGGATACCCGAACAGGGCTGCAAGTCAAAGCAGCTGCTGAGGGAGTCGGAGATGTCCATAGTAGTGCATGATGCCTGGAAAGGTAAAAACAGGCGTAGCCAAGGGACATTACTGTAGAGAAAATTTCAAATAAATGTTTAACAGTAAAAATTGATGAAATATCAAAAGAAAGACGGAGTACCGGAACAACAGGAACTGTTCAAAAGACGGGGAAAAGAAATTCCGGATACAGAAAGGTTACAAACATTGCAAGAGAAATTATATCAAAAAGCCAATCAAGAACCCGGTTACAGGTTCTATGTACTGTATGACAAGACCTTTATACCATACATTTTAAGAGAAGCGTGGAAGCAGGTGAAAGCAAACGATAGCGCAGCAGGATTAGATGGGAAGACCGTAGCAGAAGTAGAAAACTATGGAGTAGAAAAATTCCTTCAAGAACTTGGCGAAGAACTTCGCAAACAAACCTACCGCCCGCAACCGATAAAACGGATCTACATAACCAAGCCCAATGGGAAATTGCGCCCAATCGGGATAGGGTGTATAAAGGACAGGATAGCACAAACAGTATGTAAACTAATAATAGAACCGATATTTGAAGCCGATTTTGAAGACAACTCGTATGGATTTCGACCCGAAAGGTCAAGTGAAGGGGCAATGAAAGAAATCAAGGAGAACTTAAAATCGGGAAAAACAGAGATTTACGATGCAGATTTGAGTTCCTATTTTGATACTATCCCCCACAACAAGCTATACATTGTGTTAAAGCAAAGGATAGCAGACCCACGTATGATGAGGCTGATAGATAAATTCCTAAAAGCCCCGATAAAAGACAAAGATAGGTTAACTGGAGGGAAATCAAACAAGATAGGGGTTCCACAAGGGGGTGTAATATCCCCATTGCTGGCCAACATCTACATGAACCTTGTAGACAAAGCAGTAAACAGGGAAACAGGTATATTTAGCCGGAGCGGGATAAAAATAGTACGCTTTGCAGACGATTTTGTATTGATGGCCAAAGACCTAAAAGGAAAGGACGTTGAATATCTTCAACGTTTAATCCAACAAATGGACTTGACAATAAATGAAGATAAAACCAGAATAGTCAAAGCAACTGAAGAGCCTTTTAATTTTCTTGGATTTACTATACGGTACGATAAGGATATACATGGAAGGGAAAGCCGCTACTGGAACATAGTACCAAGCAAGAAAGCAGTAAACAAGATAGTGGAAAATATAAGGGAAACCTTGCATTCTTCACTTCATTACTCACCAGACAAATTGGTAAAATCATTAAATGAAAAACTAAGGGGCTGGTTAAATTACTATGACTTACCGGGCACAAGCTATCCGGCATGTTCTAAGAGGGCATTAAGGTATTATCTCAACACATCGCTCTATCGGTATTATAACCGTAAAAGTCAGAGGAAGAGTAGCATGTACAGACAGCATGCTTTTGAGATATTGGTCAAAAAATTTGGACTGGTTGACCCAACGAAATACAAATCCTAGGCATCTTGAATATGGAATATGAAGAACCTTACAGGAAAGCCGTATGCGGGAAAACCGCACGTACGGATTGACGAGGGGGAGGGGCAAGACTTTCTTGTTCCCTTTCTACTCTACTGTTTTCTCTGTGGAACTCTGTGCAATAACTCTTACTCTATGTAACTCTGTGCAATAACTCTTACGCAGTATATTTCTTCATTATGGTTTTATAAAGTACAGACGCTTCCAGGTTACCGGGATACCGGAAGCGACCTGCTTGTGTTCCTCTAATTCGGATAGGTTTAATTTATCCCCGGCCTGTTTTTGTTAATTAAAAAACTGGCCCCATTAAAAAGATCCGAAAGGAAAATTAATAAATATGAGTGTGAGGCTACCCAGGTATTTTATCTATTCCACACTCTTTGCCAGTTCAATGTTTAGCCTGGTCAATTCACCATTGGTAACAGCTATTGTGGCTTTTTGTTTGGAATAACCATTTTTACTTACCTCCACATTATAAATACCATTGGGCATCAGCTTAATATAAAAACCTCCCTTAGTGGCAGATGTTTTAACAATTTTACCATTATTGCCCGCAGAAACCAGGCTGCCGTTCTCTTTTATTGTAAGCACAATGTTTGCATTTTTAACGGGTTGTTTGGTTTCAGCGTCAGTTACAATACCTTTTAAGGCCAATGAGCCTGTGCCTGTTTCAACCGGCTTACGCAGATTTTTATATTCATTGTAAAACTGAGGTTCCTTAAGCCTGATAATTTCAATGGTTACATCGATTTTTTCCAAAGCTTTTTCAGTGGTTTTAATAACAGCAGCAATTTGCGCCGTGTTTTCTTTCCTGGCAGCTTTGTCAATGCTTGCATTTGGAATGGAAGCTTCAAAAGAATTAAGTGTTGATAATAAAGTTGTTAACGTTTCTGAAGTGATATCATAATTTGCCAAATCGGCAATATTTGCCTGCGCCCGGTTGTGGATACCCTGTGCGTATTTTATTAACTCCTCATCGCTTGCATATTTCAGCTCGCTTTCTGTAAACCTGATTTCACTTAATAATACATCCTGCCCGGTAAATGTAGCAAAGGCCTGCATTTTCTTTGAAACATCAAAAGCCTGTTGTGCCAGCGCTAATTTCAGCCGTTTTTTAGTTGTAATAAAACCTGATTTATCGAACATTTGTTCCTGCGAAAGTATTTTAATGGTGTTAATTCCCGCAACAAATTCGGCATAATGCTGCGAATAATTTGGTAATGTGGTTACAATTGCACTGTTTACGATTAAAAAAAAATCAACTCGTACAAACATGCTTTGTCTGCTAATTTGTTTTGAATTCATAATGTAAAAATTTTATGATTAAAAAATTGAATTTTTTGCTGACTCACGCCTTTTGAGCCTGGCCTGCGCCTAAGCCGTTTCTGATTTAAAGGCTTTGCCTGCATGATTTATGCAAAATTAGTCCCTGCCTGATTGCGCCTGCTTTGTGGGCTTATAATAAGAACAGATTTTTTTTTTGTTCTGTATTACGCTGTACCATCTTTATGTATCCTGCTGTAATATAATTAGTTACCTTGAATGCCATAGAGAGAACAATAAGTTTTATACCGTTTGATACAACCCAACAGTTTTGCACCATACAAAATTTTGAGATAAGTCAGACAGAACCCTTGCAGTGCGCCAATAAATGCTCACTTAAGGATATAGTGCACCACCTCACCCTCAGGTAATAAAACCCGGCAGGGAGTTAGAAAAAAAGCAATAAAATAGTAAAAGCCAGTATCGCTTTTCAAGCAGGGGCGATGTTTCAACTGCCTGAATGGACTGCCATCCTGAATCAATTTTAGGATCTGTGATACATACAAGGCATGCTAAACCTTTAGCTTTACCAGGCCCGGCAAGTACAAAATACCCAGGTGTAAAACTATGATGTTTCGCAATACTTGTTGTGTGTTTGAACTCAACGATTATTCCATGTTCTGCAGCTGATGGAATATCATTAACCAAAATTTGCTGACAGGGTTTAACCCCTGCGCAACATCTTAGTTAAATAAATCTGTAATTTGTTTTTTTGTAATTTACTCTTTGTCGGATAGGTGATGGGTTTTTGCCGCAAAGATTTTTAGAAGTAGAACCATAAATTTTGTTTTAGTGATTAATGCGTTTAATTTTTGGTACCATAATCCGGATTAAAAGCTAACCTACGGTTAGTAATATATTAACGATGGCTTACATACGCTTATTGTAAGCTGATATGTTAAAATATGTTAATTTTAGAACTGGCCTTGTTTTGTTGTTAATGTATTGATATTTAGAGGTATATCTATTAAAAAAGAGCTTATCATCGTTCAAAAGAGCTCCGTCATCGGTCAAAAGATCGCTGACATCTTGCAAAAGAACGCCGACATCGGTCAAAAGATCGCTGACATCTTGCAAAAGAATGCCGACATCGACCAAAAGATTGCTGACATCGACCAAAAGATCGCTGACATCTTACGAAAGATCGTCGACATCGGTCAAAAGAAGCTCGACATCTTGCAAAAGAAGGCTGTCAAAAGCCAAAATATTTTGATAAAACGGGTTTAACTTAACAGAAATTAACGTTAAAACTGTTTTATACTTCCAATAAAATTGTTGTTCCTGGTTTTTACTGCATCTTTTTGGCTAATTTCTGCTAATAGATAACTTATTGCAGGGCAATGGCATCAAAAAGTTGAACAGTATTTTTTAAATCGACAATTGACTCACCCCCGTCTCATTTCATTCGACAGAGGCCGTCTAAAAAGTAAAAATTTTAGGCGGCTATTTTTGTTCTGATATTATTGCTATTTTTTTGGATGTTGCCAAATTCAATAATTTTTGGTCTTCTTTTTTTATTGTTCCTATCAAAGAAAAAATTTCGGTATTTATTTTTACAAAAAACAACAATACTGCCTATATTTTCTGAGTCTTGTAGCCATTTAAAGAATTTTTGTATGTTATGGGCAATTGAAATTAACCCAATTTCAATAGAAGCTTTTTCAAGCCCCCTTAACAAGAACCTATTAAACCCTTTGTTGCTTTTAATTTGTCCAAAAACCTGTTCCACTTCAGCACACCTTTTTTTTCTGAGCTTTACCCCCTTTTCGGATTTTAACTTTTCCCTGGCCTTTTCCCTAAACGTCCTAAGCTTATGGTTTATTT